>CAZSQF010000267.1:0-4324 GCA_964608935.1 uncultured Actinomycetota bacterium
GAACCGCCACAGCTGGTAGAAGATCACCGGCCCGCCGACGAACAGCCCGATCACGAGCGCGGTCTTCATGCGGACCGAGAACGGCTCGAGCGGCGTGAGGGCGATCAGGGGCCGACAGGGCTCGCCCGGTTCGACCACCGCCAGCGCGGCACAGTACGGGTCGGTCAACAGCGTCAGCACGTACGGGAACAGGAGGTAGCCCACGATCGTGCCGGCGCCGAGCGCGAGGGCCGAACGGAAGAGTCTCGTGCGCAGCTCGGCCAGATGCTCGACGAGCGCCATCTCGCCGGGGGCGGGTCGCTCCACGTCGATCGGGTCAGGACTCCGTGTCTCGATCGTTCGGGTCCTCGGCGTCCTCGAGCCCGTCCTGGGAGGCCTTGCGGAATTCCTTGATGGACTTGCCCACCGAACCTGCGAGGTCGGGCAGCTTCCGCGCGCCGAACAGCAGCAGGACGATGAACAGGATCACGATCCACTCCCAGCCACCGGGAGGTGTCATGACGTCCTCGCCTCGCTCCGGGTCGATGTCGTAGGGAGGGACCCGTTGCGGATCCAGTCTATCGGTCGCGGCTGCGCGAGCGTGCCAGCTCGTCGAGCGCGGCGCTGACACGCGTCAGCTCCTCCCCGGTGACGTCCGCATCACGACGCAGCTCCTCGAGAGCCGGACCGAGCCGCCGTTCCAGCGCTTCGATGTCCTCGGCGAGCGTCGCCAGCCGGCGAACCAGGACGAGCACGAGCCCGGCGACCGCGGCCACGGTGCCGACCGCCACGAGGATGACGACCACAATCGTCGCGGTGGCCAACGATCCGTCGCTCCCGTCGGGGCCCTTCGGGTCGGAGCGAGTCTAGGCGCCAAGGAGAGCGCGCCCCGCCACGAGGGCGGGGCGCGCGGGGACGGGAGAGGGTCCCCGAGTGGGTCTAGCGGGTGGTCGACAGCAGTTCGTCGAACCACCCATCGGTCTGGAGCTTGAGGTGCAGGTCGAGCAGGTCGTCGTGGGTCAGCGGCGCACCGCCGCCCGGGTGCTCGGGGTGGGGCGGCAGGTCGGCCTCGAGGATCGCCGCGCCCTCGTCGAACTCCTCGACGGGGACGCCGCCTGTGGTCAGCAGCTGCGCGATGCGCTCGTCCGCGGGCTTGCTGACCTCCTCCTCGCAGTCGGGGCACGCGAAGCGGTAGCACGACCCGTCGGCGAGCTCGCCACCGGCCTGGCGCACGATGCGGAGCAGGACGTCGTCCGGCAGGAGGTCGACCTCGCCGCAGGCGGGGCAGTTGGCGCGGATCCTGGTCACGGTCACCTCCTCGGAGTTGCTTCCTTCCTCCTCTCTAACGGCCTGCGACCACGGTGACTTGACCACCGCACACGAGGCCAGCTCCACCTCGCGCACAAACCGCCCGGAATGACTAGTCCGCCTCGTAGTGCACCAGCGCCATTCGGGCCAGATCCGCCACGAGTCCCCGAAGCGACTCCGGTGCCTCGACCACGGCCGCTCCCCCGGCCATGAGCACCAGCCGCGCGATCCACGCCGGCGCGTCCGTCCGCAAGCGCACACGGGTCCCGCCGTCGCGCTGGTCGACCTCCCCCGCGTCGATCGCGTCGAGGATCCAGGTCGCACCCGGCTCGAGGTGCAGCTGCACCTCGAGGTCGTCGGGGCCCGGCACGTACCGCGGCGGCGGGAGCTCGCCCGGTGGCTCGGTGTCGACGCCCTCGTCGAGCACGTCGAGCTCAGCGGCCCGGTCGAGGCGGAAGGTCCGCAACGCCCTGGCACCGTGATCGTGGCCCTGCAGGTACCACTCCCCGTCGAGGACGTGCAGTGCCCAGGGATCGACGACCCGTTGCTGCGCGACCCGATCGCCCCGGCCCTGGTATGCGAACCGGATCCGCCGACCGTCCCGCAGGGCCCGGCGCGCGTCTGCCACCACGGTCCCACCGCTCGTCGGCTCCAGGACGTCGGCGACCGTCTCGGGGATGCCGAGCGCCCCGCGGATCTTGTCCACGGCCGATCGCAGGGCCGGGAGGTCGTCGCCGAGCGTCTCGACCACGGCGTCGAGGGTGAGCACCAGCCGCAAGGCCTCACGCGGGGTCGGACGCAGCGGACGCCGCAGCTCGTCGGCCATGCGCAGCACGATCCGGTCGGCCACGATCTCGACCTCGAACAGATCGCCGCCGCCGAGGCCCGGCAGCCCACAGAAGTCGAGGTGGCCGAGATCTTGGCGGATCGTGCGCTCGGGGACGTCGAACGCCTCGGCAGCCTCGGCGACGCTCGCACCCGGCCGCTCCAGCAACCAGGGGACCAACGTGAGCATGCGCGCCACGTCGTCGGAGGCGCTCACCGGGCCGTCTCCGCAGCGGCCACGACGCGGCGGAGGGCGGCCGTGACCTCGTCGCGCAGCGATCGGGGGGCGAGCACCTTGACCTCGGCCCCGAGCCCGAGCAACCACGACCGGTCCCGGACCGGATCGACGCCGGCCACCTCGAACACGGCGAGCCCACCATGCCGCCGGCCGGAGTCGATCCCGCCGCGCAGCTCGACCGACCACCGCCCGTCGGCGGTCGCCGCCACCTCGACGTCCATGGTCTCGGCCTCGGGTCCGGTCACCGCCGCCGACACGTCGAGGTCGGCGGGGTGCACGAACGCGGCCGGGTCACCCACCTCCGTCGGGCGGCTCTCGACGCGGTCGAGCCGAAACGCACGGACGGCGTCGCGGTCGTGGTCGCGGCCGACCAGGTACCACGAGCCGCGGCGCTGCACCACCCCGTACGGGTCGACCGTCCGCTCACGCACGTCGCCGGCCGCCGTCCGGTAGACGAACCGCAGCGCCGTTCGTGTCACGACCGCGTCCGCGACCGCGTCCACGGGATCCGGGGCGACGGCCACGTGCACGGGGGGCGCCGCGTCGGCCCCGGTCGGGTCGGGGGCACGGGCGGCGAGCTTCGCGAGCGCGAGCCGGGTCCCTTCCGCACCGGTGAGCTGGAGCGCCACGGCCAGGGCCGCGACCTCATCGGCGGTCAGATCGATGTCGGGGACCTCGTACTCGACGCGCGACACGACGTAGCCGACTTCGTCACCGAAGGTGAGCTCACGCACCTCGATGGGGACCCCGAGTCGACGCAGCTCGTCCTTGTCCCGCTCGAACATCCGTCGGGCGGATTCCGCATCGGACTGGGTGTAGAAGCCGGTGCGGCGCCTGAGCTCGGCGAACGTCAGCGGCTGCCGGGCTTCGAGCAGCGCGATCGTGAGATTGACCAGCCGCTCAACCTTGGGGATCACGTCGTCGTCCGCCTCGGGCCTACATGGCCGCGATGAGCTTGTCGACCCGTTCGTCCTCGTGGCGGAACGGGTCCTTGCACAGCACGGTCCGCTGGGCCTGGTCGTTGAGCTTGAGGTGCACCCAGTCCACCGTGTAATCGCGGCGCTTTGCCTTGGCCTGCCGGATGAACCGGCCGCGCAGGGCCGCCCGGGTCCGCTCCGGGGCGTGCTCCATGGCGTGCTCCACCTCGCGCTCGTCCAGCACCCGTTGCACCCGCCCCTGGGCGGCCAGCACGTGGTAGAGGCCGCGGTCGCGAACCACGTCGTGGTAGGACAGGTCCACCATCTGGACGCGTGGATGCGTGAGCGGGAGGTCGTGCTTGGCCCGGTAGGACTCGATCAGCTGGTACTGGGCCACCCAGTCGAGCTGCCGCCCGAGCGCCATCGGGTCGCTGACCAGGTGCTCGAGGACGTGGCGCCACTCCCCCACGACCCGCTTGGCCTCGTCGTCGGCGTCGTGGCTCGCCTCGACGAACCGCTCGACCCGCTCGAGATAGGCCTCCTGGATCTGGAGCGCGCTCATCTCCCGGCCGTTGGCGAGCCGGATGCGCCGTGTGCCGGTGATGTCGTGGCTGATCTCGCGGATGGCCCGGATCGGGTTGTCGAGGGACAGGTCACGCATCACCGCCTGCTCCTCGAGCATGCGCAGCACGAGGTCGCAGGTCGCCACCTTCAGCCACGCCGTGTACTCCGACATGTTCGAGTCGCCGACGATGACGTGGAGCCGGCGATAGCGCTCGGCGTCGGCGTGTGGTTCGTCACGGGTGTTGATGATCGGGCGTGAGCGGGTCGTGGCCGACGACACGCCCTCCCAGATGTGTTCGGCGCGCTGAGCCAGGGAGAAGATCGCGCCCCGCGGGGTCTGGAGCACCTTGCCGGCGCCGGCGAAGACCTGGCGCGTCACCAGGAACGGGATCAGCGCCTCGGCCAGCCGCTGGAACTCGCCCACGCGGGCGACGAGGTAGTTCTCGTGGCAGCCGTACGAGTTGCCGGCCGAATCGGTGTTGTTCTTGAACAG
>CAZSQF010000268.1:0-4308 GCA_964608935.1 uncultured Actinomycetota bacterium
GGCCTGGGAGGCGGCGGCCGACGCGATGTACATCCCCTACGACGTGGATCGCGGTATCCACCCGCAGGACGCCAACTTCCTCGAGAAGGAGGTCTGGGACTTCGAGCGCACCCCGAAGGACCACTACCCGCTGCTGCTCAACTACCACCCGCTGGTGATCTACCGCCATCAGGTGCTCAAGCAGGCCGACGTCGTGCTCGCGATGGTGCTGCTCGGCGACCAGTTCTCGGTCGAGCAGAAGCGGCGCAACTTCGACTACTACGACCCGCTCACCACCGGCGACTCGTCGCTGTCCGCGTGCGTCCAGTCGATCCTGGCCGCGGAGATCGGCTACGAGGACAAGGCGCTGGAGTACTTCCAGTACGCGCTGCTGATGGACCTCGCAGACGTCGCCGGTAACGTGGTGGACGGTGTCCACATCGCCTCGACCGGAGGCGTCTGGATGGCATTGGCCTACGGGTTCGGCGGCCTGCGCGACTACGGCGGCCACCTGTCGTTCGACCCGAGGCTGCCGAGCGCGTGGCGGCGGCTGCGCTTCCCGCTGCGCTTCCAGGGCCGGCAGCTGGAGGTCGACCTCACCCACGAGAGCATGACGTTCTCGCTGGTCGAGGGCGACCCGGTCACGGTCGACGTCCGGGGCGACGGGGTCGAGCTCACGTCGGGCGAGCCGGCGACCCTCCGTGTCGATGCCGGATTCGTCGGCCTGGAGGAGTCCCCAGGCAGCGAGCCGGAGGCCGTGTAGAGCACCGACGACGAGGGCGCCGCCAACCGAGGAGGAGGTGCAAGACGTCGTGCGTGTCCGTCTCCGCAACCCCGACCGGGTCGAGCAGCTCGCCGGCCCGCTGACCGTGGCCGACGTGCTGGACCGGCTGGATGTCAACCCCCACACCGTCCTGGTGATCCACGGCGGCGAGCTCGTAACCGCCGAGCGGGAGCTCCCCGACGAGGCCGAGGTGGAGGTCCGCCCCGTCATCTCCGGCGGTGCGGGCCCCTCCCCGCGCTGTGTGGTGTGCCGGGCGCCGGCGGTCATCGAGGAGCCCCGCCACCGCGCGGCGTGGTGCCCCGAGCACTTCGCCGACCACGTCCACAACCAGGTCCGCAAGGCGATCGACCGCCCACCGGCGGCCGGCGACGGGGAGCGCATGTTCTCGTACGCCGACCGGCTGCTCGTCGCGGTGTCGGGCGGCAAGGACTCCCTCGCCCTGTGGGACGTGCTGCTGTCGCTCGGCTACCAGGTCGACGGGCTCTACATCGGGCTCGGCATCGGCGGGTACTCGGCGCGCAGCCAGGACGTCTGCGAGGACTTCGCCCGCAGCCGGGACGCGACCCTGCACGTGGTCGATCTGGCCGAGACCTACGGCTACACGACGCCGTCGGGCGCAAGGGCGGCACAGCGGTCGACGTGCGGGGTGTGCGGCCTGTCGAAGCGCTACGTGTTCAACCGCGTGGCCGTCGACCGGGGCTACGACGTGGTCGTCACCGGGCACAACCTGGACGACGAGGCCGCGACCCTGCTCGGCAACGTCGTGCGGTGGCACGACGAATTCCTCGCCCGGCAGCGGCCGATGCTGCCGGCCACGGGGCCGAACCAGGTCAAGAAGTGCAAGCCGCTGTACCGGCTGTCCGAACGCGAGATGGCCGCCTACTGCGTCATCCGTGGCATCGACTACGTCGTCGAGGAGTGCCCGCTGGTCGACGGCAACACCGGGCACGAACTGAAGGAGGCCCTCAACCTGCTCGAGAAGGCCTCGCCGGGCTCGAAGGCCCAGTTCCTGTTCGGGTTCCTCGATCGGCACGCCGAGCACTTCGCGGCCGAGCAGGCGGACGAGGGGCCCGACCTCGGCGAGTGCGTCCGGTGCGGCATGCCGACCCTGGGCGAGACGTGTGCGTTCTGCCGGCAGCGTGACCGGATCCTGGCGGCCCTCCCGCTGCAGGCGGGAACGGCCTCGTGAGCTCCGAGGCGGACCCGACGGACCGCCCCAGCCTGGATGCGGCGTCAGGAGCGCCCCGGCTGCCGGGCACCGACGCCCCGCTGGCGCCGGGCGAGCTGGTGGTGCTCACCGACCGCCGGCGGCGCCGCTATCTCGTCACGCTCGAGCCGGGCGGCGAGTGGCACAGCCATGCCGGCGTCGTACCGCACGACCAGATCATCGGAGCGGACGAGGGCACGGCCGTCCGCACGAGCCGCAACATGGAGGTGGTCGTCCTGCGGCCCACGCGGGAGGACTTCGTGCTCAAGATGAAGCGCGGCGCCCAGGTGGTCTACCCGAAGGACCAGGCCATGATCGTCGCGGCCGCGGACGTCCGCCCCGGCTGCACGGTGGTCGAGGCCGGCGCCGGATCGGGTGCGCTCACCCTCGCCCTGCTCGCCGCGGTGGGTCCGGACGGGCACGTCACCTCGTTCGAACGACGCGAGGACCACGCCGCGGTGGCGCGACGGAACGTCGCACGGTTCCTCGGCACGACGCCCGACAACTGGGAGCTGGTGGTCGGGGACGTGACCGACCACCTCCCGCGGCTGCGGGTCCACCGGGTCGTGCTCGACCTGCTCGAGCCCTGGACGGCCGTCCCCGCCGCTGCTGCGGCGCTGCCGCCCGGTGGCATCGTGGTCGCGTACACGCCGACCGTTCCCCAGGTCATGCGCTTCACGGACACGGTGTGGGAGGACGGTCGGTTCAGCGACGTCCGCACGACCGAGACGCTGGTCCGGCCGTGGGACGTCGACGGCCTGGCCGTCCGGCCGGCGCACCGCATGGTCGCGCACACGGCGTTCCTGACCACGGCGCGACGCGTCCCGGTACGGGGGGAGGGTGGCCCGCCACCACCGCGACGCAAGCCCGACACCGGCGCCGCGATCGTGTGGGACGACGCCGGGGCGCCCGAGGGGTAGCCACGAGCCGTCGCGGCCGATCGTCAGGTGCGGTGGGTCTGACGGCGGGTCAGCAGCGCGACGGCCCCGACGGCCAGGGCGACCGGGAGCACGAGCACGAGGCTGCCCCCGGTGATCAACAGGGCGACGACCGCACCGACCGCGGCGGCGGCCGCCGTGGCGAGCAGATCCTTGAGCCGGGACGGCGCCACCGTGTGGGAGCGCGGGCTCGATGCGGGGTTCACGTCGTCGGCCAGGTCGAGGACGGATGGCTGTCCGTCGAGTGTGTGGTGCCCTCGTCTCCACGTCAGGCGTTGCCCCTGGCCGTCCGGACGGGACAGGACGACGGCGTGGACGGCCGTGCTCGGGGGGATCCGGCGGTCTCCGCGTCGGCAGAGGTGCAGGGGAGGTGCCGTACACTCGCAGGGGCCGAGGGTGTCGGCAAGCCCCGCAGCACGTGGGTCTCGCCGCTCCCGCAGCGCAGGGCAGCCTGCACCAGGAGGCCACGTTGAGCGAACGGGTACGAGGAACCCCGCACGGCGAGCAGCCCGAGCAGCCGGAGGCTCCGGACGTCGCCGAGCAGCCGGCCACGCGATCCACCGGGGTCCCGGCCGAGCCGACGGGCTCCGAGGATCCGGACGAGCTCGCCGCCGAGCTGAAGTTCCTCCGCGAGGAGGTCGACCTGCTGCGTCGGCGCCTCGAGTCGGCGCCGACGCGTATCCGCGTCCTCGAGGAGCGACTCCTCGAGACGAAGGGCAAGCTCCAGGCGGCGCTCGCACAGAACGCCAAGCTGACCGAGACCCTGCGGGGCGCGCGTGAGCAGCTCGCCGCGCTCAAGGAGGAGGTCGAGCGGCTCGCCTCACCACCACAGTCGTACGGCACCTTCCTGACCCGCAACGACGACGGTGACGAGGAGACGGTCACGGTCGTGGTGTCGGGCCGCAAGCTCGAGGTCAACGTCGCGCCCGAGATCGACATCGAGGAGCTGCGCCCCGGGCAGGAGGTCCGGCTCAACGAGTCGATGAACGTCGTGGCCGCCGCGGGGTTCGAGGACCGTGGCGAGCTGATGACGGTCTCGGAGCTGCTCGACGACGGCCGCGTCCTCGTGCTCGGGCACACCGACGACGAACGGGTGGTCCACCTCGCCGACCCGCTCCGGGGGCTGCCGCTCAAGGCCGGTGACTCGGTGCTGGTCGACGGGCGCGCGAACACCGCCGTGGAGCGCATCCCCAAGGCCGAGGTCGAGCGCCTCGTCCTCGAAGAGGTGCCCGACGTCACCTACGACCAGATCGGGGGGCTCAAGGACCAGGTCGAGGCGATCCGCGACGCGGTCGAGCTGCCCTACCTGCATGCCGAGCTGTTCGACGAGCACGAGCTGCGTGCCCCCAAGGGGATCCTGCTCTACGGGCCGCCCGGCTGCGGCAAGACGATGATCGCCA
>CAZSQF010000269.1:0-4300 GCA_964608935.1 uncultured Actinomycetota bacterium
CCTCGACGTGGCCCGGCCCCTCTGGGACCGTGATCGTGTCGGTCCAGCGGCGTTCGAGGTCGCGCTGCGCCCGCTCGGTCTCCATCCCCGTGAACCACAGCAGGTACGCGACGTAGAGCAGCACGACGGCGCCGGCGACGACGAGCAGCCAGCCCAATCCCCGGACGACCCTGGTCACGGACTCCCCCATCCGCGGCGGAATTCGAACCTTGCGTCACCACGGACCTCGCAGAGTACCGATGATCCGGCGGTAGGCTCGTTGCTCACGATCGATCCGTTCGAGGACGCCATGCCGGAGAGCAAGCACCGTCGCAAGGGCCGCTCGCGGCCCCGCGCCTACCAGACCTCTCCGCCACCGAGGAATCCCGACCCGTCACCCAGCTGGCTGGCGGGCACGGCGGCCGGACTGCTCGTCGGCGGCGTGGTCGTGATCCTGCTCGGGTATCTGCCCGCGATCGGGTCCCGGATGCAGTCGTGGCCGCTCCTGGGCCAGAACTGGGGCCTGATCGGAGGCTTCGTCCTGCTCACCGCCGGGTTCGTGCTGCTGACGCGCTGGCGGTGAGGTCGTCCACAGGCTGGGGATGACCACGGGGGCCTCGTCCCCAGCGTCCACAGGCGCGGCGTCCACAGGCGGTGGACAGCGCCCCCACCCGCCGACCCGTACCTACCCGAACTCGGCCATTCCCGGCCAGCTCACCGCGGTTTCGAGAGATCGTGCCGGTGTGCGGTCGCTGGCGTCGTGGCTGTGGAACGCACGTGGATCGTGGGCCTCGCCCGGGCTGGTGGCGGGGCCCGACGCGCGTGGCGCCTGGGGACAACCGTGGGATGTGTGGCGACGGTGGTCAGCTGAGGATCTCGGTGCGCTCGTGCATGCGCTGGCCGCAGTGGCTCGGGGCCCGTGGTGTGCCGCGGACGAGCAGCAGCAGCTCGGTCCCGCACTCCTCGCACCAGAACAGGGTGCGCTCGTCGGCGCCGACGGGCTGTGGCTGGGCACGGGTGTCCTCGTGGGCCTCCAGCGTCCGCGCGTCGGTGATGAGGGCTCGCAGCGACCCGAGCAGCACGCGCAGCAGCAGGTAGGCGAGCAGGGGAGCCAGCACCCACTGCCAGCCGAGGTTCAGGCCGATCACGACGGCGAGGAGCACCGCGGGGATCAACAGCAGGATCATCGCCACCTCGATCGTGGGCGGTGTCGGCGTCGGGTGCGGCCACGCTCGCCGCGGGACACACAGCGTGCCACGCCCCGTGCCGAGCGGGTAGCCCTCGTCCGGGATCGCGGACGAGCGCGACCCGCTTTCAGGGTCCGGCCCCGTTCAGCCGGCCAGCCGCTCGATGATCGTGGCGTTGGCCATGCCGCCGCCCTCGCACATGGTCTGGAGTCCGTAGCGACCCTGCGTGTGGTCGAGCACGGTCAGCAGGGTGGCCAACAGCTTGGTCCCCGAGGCTCCGAGCGGGTGGCCGTTGGCGATCGCCCCGCCGTGCACGTTGACCTTGTCGAGATCCGCGCCGGTCTCCTGCTGCCAGGCCAGCACGACCGGCGCGAACGCCTCGTTGACCTCGAAGACATCGATGTCGTCCATGGTCAGGCCGGCGCGGTCCAGTACCTGCCTGGTCGCCGGGATGACACCGGTGAGCATGAAGATCGGGTCGTCGCCGGCGACCGCGAAGGCGTGCACGCGGGCGCGGGGGGCAAGCCCGAGCGCCTCGGCCCGGCTGCGCTCCATGATGAGCGTTGCGGCGGACCCGTCCGACAGCTGGGACGAGTTGCCGGCGTGGATGACCCACTCGATCTGGGGGAAGCGACGGGTCCACGAGTCGTGCTCGAACGCGGGCTTCAGCCCCGCCAGCGTGTCGACGGAGGTGTCGGGTCGTGCGCCCTCGTCGCGGGTGAGCACGTCGCCGGTGGTGCCGTCGCCGCGGTCGACCGGGACCGGCAGGAGCTCGGTGTCGAGCCGGCCCGCGTCGGTGGCCGCGACCAGTCGCCGATGGGATTCGACGGCGAACGCGTCGAGCTGCTGTCGTGACAGGCCCCACTTGGCCGCGATCAGCTCGGCGGAGATCCCCTGTGGCACGAGCCCGCCGTCGTACCGCTCCGGCACGCGCGTGCCGAACGGGTCCTGGCCGGCGGTCGACGATCCCATCGGGACCCGGCTCATGACCTCGACGCCGGCGGCGATCGCGACGTCGTAGGCGCCGGCGATCACCCCCTGGGCGGCGAAATGGACCGCCTGCTGGGAGGAGCCGCACTGCCGGTCGATCGTCGTCGCCGGCACCGATTCGGGAAGACCAGCCGCGAGCACGGCATTGCGGGCGACGTTGAACGACTGCTCCCCGACCTGCGAGACGCAGCCAGCGATGACGTCCTCGATCGTGGCGGGGTCGATCCCGGTGCGCTCGACCAGCCCGCGGAGGGTCTCGGCCAGGAGGTCGACCGGATGCCACCCCGACAGGGCCCCACCCGGCTTGCCCTTGCCGACCGGGGTGCGGACGGCGTCGACGATCACGGCCTCGCGCACGGCCCCTCCTCGTGTCACCGCCACCCAGGGTAACCGTCGCGGGGGTGGCGCCGTGCGGCGGACCTCAGTGGGCCTCGCGCCACGGCGCCGACCAGGCATCCTCGCCGAGGTGCCACCTCGACGTCCGGTGCACGAGTGCGTGGAGGCTGCCGACCAGCCGGCCGTCCTCGGTCGCGTCCGCGACGGTCGCGCCGGCCCGGACCTCGATCAGGTACGCCCCGGTGCGGACCGTGCGATGGCGTTCGTGGGCATCGGCCACGAGCACCTCGCCGACGTCGGCGGACGCCAGGAACTGCACGTCGACCGACAGGGCGACCGCGACCCGGCCCCACGAGTTGGACGCCACGGCGAAGGCGAGGTCGCCGACGCCGAAGGTGACCCCGCCATGGAGCAGCGCCGCGAAGTTGAGGTGGTCCTCGGCGACGTCGAGGCGGGTGCGGGCACGGCCGCCGTCCCAGTCCACGAGGACAGCGCCGAGTCGGCCCGCATAGCCGTCACCGGCGAACAGCCCGTGGAGCGCATCACGGTTGCGCTCGAGGTCGCTGGCCACACCCCTCCCTGTCGCCGATCGGACCGGCCGTCGGCCGCGTCACCGTAGCTATTCGACCGTGCCGGGTCTCGCGGTCGCGTCACCCGACCGCGAACCGGGTGTGGCCAGGGCGATCACCACGGTCACCACGCTCGACGCCACGACGGCGCCCAGGAAGGGGGGCAGCGTCGGCACGGCGCCGACGAAGGTGACCGAGGCCCAGGCGGACCCGGCGTGACCGGTCGCGGCCAGTGCCGCCAGGTACGCGCCCGCCAGGCCGGCGCCACCGCCGGTCAGCACCGCGGGCCCGGTCGCGCGGCCCCACAGCACACCGAGCAGCGCCGGCACGACGATCGCCGCCGCGAGCAGATCGGCGATGAGGAACAGCTGCAGGACCGAGGTCGCGACCAGGGCGCCGGCGACGCCGGGGATGACGAGCACGACGGTCAACCACCGCGCGCCTCGAGCGGCGGCGGGTCGCTCGGCCACGACCAGCGAGGTCAGCCCGGATTCGAGCGTGTCGAGGGAGGATGCCACCAGTGCGATGCCGAGCACGAGCACCCCGACGGTGACGACGTCGGGCAGCCCGCCGGCCAGGGCAAACACCGAGGTGGCTGCCTGCGGGGGCGAGTCGACCAGGCCACGAGACATCGCGAGGATCCCGGCGAGCCCGACCGCGAGCACCACCGGGGCCGCGATGGCCGCCCCGAAGAGGGCTCCGCGCCGCAGGGTGCGGTCGTCGGTCGCGGCCCAGACGCGCTGCCAGTAGCCCTGGTGGAACGCGTTCGCCGCAGTGACGGCGATGACGAGCGTCAACGCCGCCTCGATCCCGCCGCGATCGACGCGGAGCAGCGGCGTGACGTCGGTGGTGGCCGTGCGGCCGCCGTTGACGACCACGGCCACGCCGGCGGCGACGAGCAGCACCGCGCCCAGGCCCGCCTGCCAGCGGTCGGTCGCCAGGGACGCGCGCAGTCCACCGACGGCGGTGTAGGCGAGGGTGACGGCCGCGACAGCCAGGACGGTCACGGCGCGCGGGACCCCACCGAGCAGCTCCACCACCGACGCGACCGCCAACAGCTCCGCGGTCACGAACACGGCCATGTACGCGAGCGACACCACGAGCACCCCGACGCTCACCGGCCGGCCGAACCGGTCGCGCAGGGTGTCGGTCAGCCCACGGCCCGAGGGCCACCGGCGCCGCAGCGCCGGACCGACCCACGCGAACAGCAGGTAGGGCGCCGCCGCCGCGACCGCGTAG
>CAZSQF010000270.1:0-1312 GCA_964608935.1 uncultured Actinomycetota bacterium
TCGGCTTCAGCACGAAGGTGTTCCCGCACGCGATCGCGACCGGGTACATCCACATCGGGACCATCGCCGGGAAGTTGAACGGGGTGATGCCCGCACACACCCCCAACGGCTGGCGCAGGCTGAACGTGTCGACGCCGGTCGAGACCTGCTCGGAGAACTCGCCCTTCATCAGGTGCGGGAGCCCGCACACGAACTCGACCACCTCGAGCCCGCGCTGGACCTCGCCCTTCGCGTCGTCGATGGTCTTGCCGTGCTCGGCCGTCAGCAGCTTCGCGAGATCGAGCTGGTGCTGCTCGACGAGCTCACGGAAGGCGAACAGGATCCGCTGCCGCCGCACCAGCGGTGTGTCGCGCCACCCCGGGAACGCCTCCCGCGCGACCCGTACGGCGGCATCCACCTCGTCGCTGTCGGCCAGGGGGACGACCGAGACCGCCTGCCCCGTCGCGGGGTCGAACACCTCCAGGGTGCGGCCCGACTCCCCCTCGCGCGGCTTGCCGTCGATCCAGTGGGTGATGTGTTCCATCGGTCTGCTCTCGGTCGTGCCCCGGCCGGGGCGGGTCAGCGGATCAACCCGAGCCGGAAGGCCCGGGCAACGGCGCCGGTGCGGTCCGGCACGTCGAGTTTGCCCAACAGATTCTGGACGTGCGTCTTCACGGTCCGACCCGACAGTCCGAGCCTCGACCCGACCTGCTGGTTGGTCAGGCCCTCGGCGAGGAGCTGGAGCACCTCGAGCTCACGCGGGGTCAGCGCGGAGGCGCCCGGTTCGCGTGGCTCCCCACGCCAGGACCCCGCGAGCTGCATCGCGATCGAGGGGGACACGATCCTCTCGCCGCGTGCGGTCCGCACCACGCCGTCCCGCAGCTCGTCGACCGGGGCGCTGCTCAGCAGGAAGCTGTCGACGCCGGCGATCACGGCCTCGCGCAGGTCGATGACGGTGGCCGCGTCGGCGACGACGAGCACGCGCAGTCCGTCGTGAGCGTTCTTGGCCGCGGCGATCGCCCGGAATGTCGCCGGGTCGTCGTCGCGCAGGCCGGCGACGAGGATGGTGGGCTCGAGCCGCTCCAGATGCTCGGCGGCCCGGTCGAGGTCGCAGTCCCCGACGAGGTCGAGGTCGCCCAGCACCGCGCGCAGGCCGGCGCGGACCACGGGGCGGGCGTCACAGATGAGCACGGTCGCGTCGTTCGCCGCCGCAGGTGGGCTTGGCTCCACATCGGCCTCCAGGCGTGCGTCCCCGCAGCTCCTCGTGCGCAAACCCCCCGGCGGTGCGGCCGGACGCGCCTCAGGGCGTCCTGATGTCGCGGATCGTGACCGT
>CAZSQF010000270.1:1412-4299 GCA_964608935.1 uncultured Actinomycetota bacterium
CGGCGGTGCGGCCGGACGCGCCTCAGGGCGTCCTGATGTCGCGGATCGTGACCGTGACGGCAGCGCCGGCGGGCGTCTCGAACTCGACTGTGTCGCCGGGGCGGGCACCCGTCACGGCGCGTCCCATCGGCGACTCGGCCGAGAGGATCTCGAGCTCGTCGTGCTGGTCCTCGCGGCTGCCGAGGAGGTAGGTCTCCTCGTCCCCGTCCACGTCGAGGACGACGACGAGGCCGGGACGGGCCACCTCGGTGTCCTCGGGCTCACCGATCCGGGCGTCGCGCAGCAGCGACTCGATCTGCCGGATCCGGGCCTCCATCCGGCCCTGCTCGTCCTTGGCCGCGTGGTACTCGGCGTTTTCACGCAGGTCGCCGTGGGCGCGAGCCTCCTCGATCTGCGCGGAGATCTGCTCGCGCCCGTCGGTCTTGAGCGCATCGAGCTCGGCCTTGAGACGGTCATAGGCGTCCTGGCTCAGATAGGTCTCGGCCACGACGGAATCCCTTCAGGATGGTGCACGCTGGGCGTTCATGAGGAACGCCCGGACCATTCCCGTCCGGGCGTGTTGGTGCTCCACGATACCACCCCGCTCACCGCCCGTGCCACCGGATCCGACCGGTCGAGCCCACGCGAGCACTACCCTGTCGGCTCATGGGCATGGTCGACCTGGCATATCGGGCCTACTCGCAGCGGCTGCGCCGCGAGCTGCGCGGGGGCCCCCTCCCGCAGCACGTCGGGGTGATCCTCGACGGCAACCGTCGCTTCGCCCGGGAGCGCGGTCTGGCGGATCCGAACGACGGCCATGTCGCCGGCGCGAAGCGGATCGACCCGTTCCTCGACTGGTGCCTCGACCTCGGCATCCCGTACGTCACGCTGTGGCTCCTGTCCACCGAGAACCTCGCCCGGGACGACGCCGAGGTGTCGGGCCTGCTCGGGATCATCGGGGACACGGTCCGCCGCATGGGTGCGACCGACGGGGCCGAGGACCGGGGCCTGAAGGTGACGGCCGTGGGCGCGCTCGATCTGCTCCCCGAAGCGACCCGACGCTGCCTCAAGGAGGCCGAGGAGGCCACGGCCCACCACGACCGGCTCCGCGTCCAGGTCGCGGTCGGCTACGGCGGTCGCCAGGAGATCACCGACGCGCTGCGCAGCCTCCTGCAGGATCGGGCCGCGCACGGGCAGGGCATCGAGGAGGTCGCCGCGACCCTGCGGCCCGAGGACATCGGCGACCACCTGTACACCACCGGGCTGCCCGACCCCGACCTCATCATCCGAACCTCGGGCGAGGTGCGCCTGTCCGGATTCCTGCTGTGGCAGTCGGCCCACAGCGAGTTCTACTTCTGCGACGCCTACTGGCCCGAGTTCCGCCGCGTCGACTTCCTGCGGGCGCTGCGCGACTACCAGCGTCGCACCCGGCGCTTCGGGCGCTGAGCCACCGCCGCGCCGCCAGGGGGCAGGACGCTCGCCGTCGAGGTTGCGAGGTGCGGCGGGGGGCCGGCGGTACGGTCGAACCGGCCAAGCCACCGCCGACGTGACCGAGACGACGCCACGGTGCCCCGACCGCGAGCCGAGCACCTCCCCGGAAGCGCACCTGCAGACGGGGATCCACCCGACACCGTCGCTGCCGCCGACCTCGAACCCCGCCCCGCCCTCCATCCGCTGGTGACGCCGCCCCTCCGGGGCGGCGTTCGTCGTTCCCGGGGGCCGCGCCGGCCACGTGCCGCGCGCCGGACCCGGGCTGGGAGCTGCCGATGCCTGCGATGACCGAGCGCTACGTGCTCGACACCTGCGTCCTGCTCGCCGACCCGGATGCCCTGTTCCGGTTCGACGAGCACGACGTCGTCATCCCGCTGGTCGTGGTCGAGGAGCTCGACCGCAAGAAGGCCGCGCTCGACGACGTCGGGCGCAACGCCCGCCTGGCACTTCGCGCCATCGAGGACCTGCGCTGCCGGAGCGGTGGCGGGTTGCGGGACGCGCTCCCGCTGCCGTCCGGGGGCTCGGTGCGGATCGAGTCGAACCACGTGGACGTGGAGCTGCCCACCTACCTCGACCGACGGCAGGCGGACCATCGCATCCTGTGCGTGGCGATGGGCCTGGGTGCGACGCTCGTGACCAAGGACGCGGCGCTGCGGATCAAGGGCAGCCAGCTCGGTGTGACGGTCGAGGACTACCGCGGCGACACCGCCCGCGTCGAGGAGCATGCGACCGGCATCCTCGAGCTCGACATCGACCCGCGCGCACTCGACGACCTGCACCGCGACGGCAAGGTCCAGCTCGATGCCGACACGGCCGACCTCGCCGGGCGGGAGCTGTGGCTCAACGCCTGCCTCGTGGTCAGGGCGGGGCGCTCGACCTCGGGGCTCGGGCGCGTGATCGACGTCGACGAGTCGGGCGTCGCGACCGTGCATCGCGTCCAGGGGCACCGGCCCGTGTTCGGCATGGCGCCCCGGGACGTCCGTCAGACGTTCGCGATCGACCTGCTGCTCGATCCCGACGTCCCGTGCGTGTCGCTGATGGGGATGGCCGGGACCGGCAAGACCTTTCTCGCGCTCGCCGCGGGCCTCGAGCAGGTGCTCGAAGCGACCGCCTACCGGCGTCTGTCGGTCTATCGGCCGCTCATCGCCGTCGGCCGCCAGGAGATCGGGTACCTGCCCGGGGACCTCGACGAGAAGCTCGCGCCGTGGATGGCCGCCGTCCACGACAACCTGTATGCGCTCCTGCGCAGCGATGCTCCCGACGGCCGTGGCGCGCGGGAGCACCGACAGATCCAGTCGACCATCGAAGGGCTCGTCGACCGTGGACAGCTCGAGCTCGCCGCGATCACCTATCTCCGTGGCCGGTCGATCACCGACGAGTTCGTCGTCGTCGACGAGGCGCAGAACATCGAGCTGTC
>CAZSQF010000271.1:0-4232 GCA_964608935.1 uncultured Actinomycetota bacterium
GACGACTTGTAGGAGCAGTGCTCGGACCACATCACCGAGTACATGCCGAGCTCGGCGACGGTCGGCGTACGGCCGAGCGTGCTGACGATCCGGTCGTACTCGTCGCCGCGCAGCCCGAGCTCGTGGCCGAGCTCGCGCGCCCGCTCGGACCCGAGGGCCTCCTCGGGCGGGAACGTCGTCGCGTCGGTCACGGGCGACCTCAGGCTGGCCGTCGGAGCAGCGGGCAGCCCGAGCCTAATACCGGTGCTCGCGCCGGCCGGACGTGCCGGACCGCGTCGTCGTGGCTCGGGGTAGGCTCGTGAGAGCACACCCCCGGAGAGCCACACCCATGGACGCCCTCAACTGGCTGCGCGCCGTGCTGGTCGGTTGCGCCCTCGTCGCCGCCCTGCTGCTGGCCGTCGACGGGCAGTGGGTCCCCGCTGGGGTGCTCGGTGTGGGCATCCTCGCCCACTTCTGGCTGTTCGCCCACCTGCATGCCCAGCGCAAGCGTGAGGCCGACACGCCGGCGAGCCTGTTCGACGCCTGACCTCGCGGCGACCGACCAGGATGCTCAGGCCACGCCGACCTCGGCCAGCACGCTCTCGAAGAAGCCGCGACCGTCGTCGCCCCCGACCAGCCCCGGGTCGACTGCGTGCTCGGGGTGGGGCATGAGTCCGACCACGTTGCGGGCCTCGTTGGTGACGCCCGCGATGTCCCGCAGCGACCCGTTCGGGTTGTGCCCCGGGGCGTAGCGCACCACCACCTGCCGGTCGGCCTCGAGCCGATGGAGCGTGCCGTCGTCGGCGTGGTAGCGGCCCTCCCCGTGCTTGGCCGGGACGACGATGCGGTCGCCTTCGCGGTAGGCCCTCGTCCATGCGGTGTCGGCCGCCTCGACCACCACCGGCGCGTCGCGGCACACGAACTTCAGGCTGGCGTTGAGCAGCAGCGCCCCCGGCAGGAGCCCCGCCTCGCACAGCACCTGGAAGCCGTTGCAGATCCCCAGCACCGGCCCCCCGTCGCGCGCGAAGGCGGCCACGCCCTCCATGACGGGAGCCCGGTGGGCCACCGCCCCGCAGCGCAGGTAGTCGCCGTAGCTGAAGCCGCCGGGCAGGATGACCGCGTCGACGCCGTTAAGGTCACGGTCGGCGTGCCACAGGGTCGTGGCCTGCCCGCCGCAGGCGTCGACCGCCACGCGGGCGTCGTCGTCGTCCAGCGACCCCGGGAAGGTCACGACCCCGATGCGCACGCTGAACAACCTCCTCGACGACCACCGGCCCGGAGCCGGACCGTAGCGGGGCGCGCCGCCGCGGCGCTCGAAGCGGCAGCGGCGCGCGACCGCCAGGACCTCGGAGGCAGCATGCGCGACCCCCGCTACGACGTGCTGTTCGAGCCGGTGCCGATCGGCCCGGTCACGGCCCGCAACCGCTTCTACCAGGTGCCCCACTGCAACGGGATGGGTTCCGTGCACCCGGACGCGGTCGCCGAGATGCGTGCCGTCAAGGCCGAGGGCGGTTGGGCCGTGGTCTGCACCGAGGAGACCGAGATCCACCCGACCTCGGACCTGTCGCCCGCGATCGAGCTGCGCAACTGGGACGACGACGACCTGCCGGTGCTGGCGCGGATCGCCGAGCGGGTGCACGACCACGGGGCCCTGGCCGGCATCGAGCTGGTGCACAACGGCATGCACATCGGCAACCGCTACAGCCGCGAGGCCCCGCTCGGACCGGCTGCCCTCCCCGTCCACGGCACCGAGCCGATCCAGGCGCGACGGATGACCCGCCACGACCTCGACGAGCTGCGTCGATGGCACCGCGAGGCCGTGGACCGCTCGATCCGGGCCGGGTTCGACCTCGTGTACGTCTACGCCGGCCACATGATGACCGTCCTCCAGCAGTTCCTCAGCCGCCGGTACAACGACCGCAACGACGAGTACGGCGGGTCGCTCGAGAACCGGGCCCGTCTGCTGCGCGAGGTCCTCGAGGACGCCCGCGAGGTGGCTGACGGGTCGGCGGCGGTCGCGTGCCGGCTGTGCGTGGACGAGCTCGCCGGGCCCGACGGCCTCGAGCGCGCCGAGATCGAGGAGGTCGTTGGCCTGTTGGCCGAGCATCCCGACGTGTGGGACTTCCAGCTCGGATACTGGGAGCACGACTCGACCACCTCGAGATTCGGCGACGAGGGGTTCCAGGAGGCCTACGTCCGGGGCCTCAAGCAGCTCACCACCAAGCCGGTGGTCGGGGTCGGCCGTTTCACCTCCCCGGACACGATGGTCCGCCAGGTGGACAGCGGTGTGCTCGACCTGATCGGCGCGGCGCGCCCGTCGATCGCCGACCCGTTCCTGCCGCGCAAGATCGAGGAGGGGCGCCTCGACGACATCCGCGAGTGCATCGGCTGCAACGTGTGCGTGACGGGCGACATGCTGGGCGTCCCCATCCGTTGCACCCAGAACCCGTCGATGGGCGAGGAGTGGCGCCGCGGCTGGCACCCCGAGTTCATCCGGCCACGGCCCGCACGGGCCCGGGTGCTGGTGGTCGGCGGCGGACCGGCCGGCCTGGAGGCGGCCCAGATGCTCGGCAAGCGTGGCTTCGAGGTCGTCATCGTCGAGGCGAGCCGCCAGTGGGGCGGTCGGGCCTGGGCCGAGGGCGGACTGCCCGGCCTCGCCACGTGGCGGCGGGTGGTGGACTACCGGCTCGGGCAGATCGACCGGCTGTCCGACGTCGAGGCCTACCTCGAGAGCCCGATGACCGCCGAGGACGCCCTGGCGTACGGCTTCGACCACGTGTGCGTGGCGACGGGGGCGCGCTGGCGTGACGACGGCGTCGGCCGCTGGCACACCCGCCCGATCCCGGTCTCCGAGGGCGCGCAGATCCTCACGCCGGACACGATCATGGCCGGGGACCGGCCGAGCGGGACACGGGTGGTCGTCTTCGACGACGACCACTACTACCTCGGCGGCGTGCTGGCGGAGCTCCTGGCCCGGGAGGGCTGCTCGGTCACGCTGGCGACGGCCGAGCCGCTCGTGTCGGCGTGGACCGTCAACACCCTGGAGCAGGCAAGCATCCACCGACGGCTGCTCGACCTCGACGTCACGATCCGCACCCAGCACGTCGTGACCGGGATCGAGCCCGACGCGGCGCTGCTGCGCTCCACGGTGGCCGGCGACCCCGAACAGGTGCCGTGCGACGCCACGGTCCTCGTCACCGCCCGGCACGTCACCGACGACCTCGCCGCCGGGCTCCACGCCGCCCGCGACCACTGGGACGAGGCCGGCCTGCGATCGGTGCGGACCATCGGCGACGCGTGGGCCCCGGGAACCATCGCCGCGGCCGTGTGGTGGGGCCGCCGCTACGCCGAAGAGCTCGAGGAGCCGCGCCCGCAGGGCGAGGTCGCCTTCCGCCGCCAGCTGCCCGCACCCAGCGACCGACCCCGCGGGACCCGGCCCGCACGGACGCACTAGCCTCGGAGTCGAGCCCGTCCCGGGCGGCGGAGGAGCCGCGACCGTGGTGCGACGCAACCCGAAGGTGCTGGGCGTGGTCCTGGCCGGCGGCGCCGGCAAGCGCCTGTGGCCCCTCACGCGGGACCGCGCCAAGCCGGCCGTCCCGTTCGGGGGCAACTACCGGCTGGTCGACTTCGCCCTGTCCAACCTCGTCAACGCCGGCTACCGCAAGATCGTGGTGCTCACCCAGTACAAGAGCCACAGCCTCGACACCCACCTGGCCAAGACCTGGCGGCTGTCACCGTTGCTCGGCAACTACGTGACGCCGGTCCCCGCCCAGATGCGGACCGGGGAGAGCTGGTTCCAGGGGTCGGCGGATGCGATCTTCCAGAACCTCAACCTCATCAACGACGAGCAGCCCGACTACATCTGCGTGTTCGGTGCCGACAACCTCTATCGCATGGACGCCTCGCAGATGGTCGCGGACCACATCGCCTCCGGCGCCGGCGTGACCGTCGCCGGCCTGCGCGTCCCGGTCGACGAGGCGTTCCGGTTCGGGGTGATCGAGCCCGGCGAGGACGGCCGCATCCGCGCCTTCCACGAGAAGCCGTCCGAGGCGCAGGGGCTGGCCGACGACCCGTCGCAGGTGTTCGCCTCGATGGGCAACTACGTGTTCACGACCCGGCCGCTGGTCGAGGCCGTCAAGCGCGACGCCGTCGACGAGTCGAGCGCGCACGACATGGGTGGTGACATCATCACGGCCCTGGTCGACCGGGGCGAGGCCGCTGTCCACGACTTCCTCCACGACAACGACGTGCCC
>CAZSQF010000272.1:0-2146 GCA_964608935.1 uncultured Actinomycetota bacterium
GACCCCGCCCCGCCCAGCCCCGAGTACATCACCCGGTCCGGTGGCCTGTTCCTCGACATGACCATCCACGACTTCGACATGGCCTGCTTTCTCGTCGATCAGCAGGTCACCGAGGTGGCCGCGGTTGGGGGGGCGCTCGTCGACCCGGCGATCGGCGCGGCCGGCGACATCGACACGGCGGTCATCACCATGCGGATGGACGGTGGGGCGCTCGCCGTCATCGACAACTGCCGGCAGGCCGGGTTCGGGTACGACCAGCGGGTCGAGGTTCTGGGCAGCACCGGCTTGGCGCGATCGGAGAACCTCCGTACGAACCAGGCGGTCGTAGACACCCGGGAGGGGGCAACGCTCGCGCCTGTCCCGTCCTTCTTCATCGAGCGCTACCTCGACAGCTACGTCGCCCAATGGGATTCGTTCGTGGAGGCGGTGCGCAGCGATCGAACGCCGGAGGTCGATGGGCGCGCGGCCCGGCGGCCGCTGGTGCTCGGCCTCGCCGCGCAGCGTTCGCTCCGCGAAGGGGGTGTCCCGGTGTCTGTCAGCCAGGTGGCCGACCTTGCCGTCTAGCTGCATCTAGCGCCCCGGCGATTGGAACGTTCCAAGATCGCTTGCATTTTGGAACGTTCCAAATTAGAGTTGTGCTGACGGGTACGCCACCGCCCCCGGGTCGTGGCCGACCCAGGGAGAGTGCTCAGGAGGCCGGCGATGCGGCTGGCCCCTGGCGGGAGAAGAGAGCCAGAGGTATGGCTGATCGGCGTCGTCGGATCGCGGGGGCCCCCATCACGTGGGGCGTGTCCGAGGTGCCCGACTGGGGCGTCCAGTTGCCGCCCGCCCAGGTGCTCGGCGAGATCGCGGCGCTCGGGCTGACGGCCATCGAGGCCGGCCCGGAAGGGTTCCTCCCGCGTGACGCAGCGAAGACTCGGCAGCTCCTCGACCGGTACGGGCTGGATCTCGTCGCGGGATTCGTCCCTGTCGCACTGCACATTCCGGACCGGCGCCACGACCAGCTCGCCGCTGTCGACCGGCAGGCGGCGGCGTTGGCTGCCGCCGGGGCGGAGCTGCTGGTGCTGGCGGCCTCGAACGGCCAGGAGGGGTACGCCACCGGCGCCGGTCTCGACGACGGCGGCTGGGCGCACCTGTCTGCGGGCCTGAAGGAGGCGCAGTCGATCGCGAACCATCACGGTCTGCAGGCCGTCCTGCACCCGCACTACGGGACCATGGTGGAGCGCGGCGACCACGTCGAGCGCCTGCTTCACGAGACCGCCATCGACCTCTGCCTCGACGTGGGTCACCTCCTGGTCGGTGGCGCCGACCCCGTGGCGGTGACCCGCTTGGGCATGGAGCGGATCCGCCACGTCCATCTGAAGGACGTGAACGCTGCACTCGCCGAGCAGCTCCGTGCCGGCGCCGTGGAGTATCGGGATGCGGTGGCTTCCGGCCTGTACGGGCCGCTGGGCCAGGGTGACGTGGACGTCGCGGCGATCCTCGGGCTGCTGGACGAGGCCGGTTACGACGGTTGGTACGTGCTGGAGCAGGACACGGTGCTGGAGGCCGCCCCCGAGGGTCCCGGCGGGCCGGCCGCGGCCGCCGCCGCCAGCATGGACTACCTCGCGGCCCTGGAGGCACGACAAGAGTAGGAAGCTGCCCTCCTCGGAGGGTCCGGATGATCGTCGACCACGACGACACGAACAGGGAGAGATCACATGAAGCGACGGACATGGTTCGCCGCGATGGCCGCCATCGCCATGCTGGCGGTGGCCTGCGGCGGCGGGGACGAGACCAGTGATGACCCGGGCGGCGAGGGGGAGGGCGGGGCCACACGCGACCTCCGGTTCGTGGTCGTCTCGCATGGCCAGTCTGCCGACCCGTTCTGGTCGGTCGCGGCCAACGGTGTGAACGACGCCGCCAGCGACATGGGCGTGCAGGTCGAGTACCAGGCGCCCGGCACCTTCGACATGGTCGAGATGGGCGAGATCATCAACGCCGCGGTCGCGTCCGGGCCCGACGGGCTCGTCGTGACCATTCCCGACGCGGAAGCCCTTGGTGATTCGATCCGGGCCGCGGTCGAGGCCGGCATTCCCGTGATCTCGATGAACTCGGGTTCGGATGTCTTCGCGGACCTCGGTGTGCTCGCGCACGTCGGCCAGAC
>CAZSQF010000272.1:2246-4223 GCA_964608935.1 uncultured Actinomycetota bacterium
CCGCGATCCTCAACCGCGCCGCGCCACTCGGCATCCTTGCCGTGGCCGTCGCGCTGCTCATGATCGCGGGCGAGTTCGACCTGTCCATCGGCTCCGCCCTGGGGTTCTCCGGCATGGCGGTCATGATCATGGTGACCCCGGCGTCGATGGGAGGCTTTGGCTGGTCGCTGTGGCTCGCCATCGCCGCAACGGTCGTCCTGATGCTCCTCGTCGGGTTCTTCAACGGTGCGCTGGTGATCCTGACCAAGCTGCCCAGCTTCATCATCACGCTGGGCATGCTGTTCATCCTCCGAGGCTTGGCGATCGCCGTGCCGCGGGTGTTCACCAACCGTACCCAGCTCAGCGGCCTCAGCGACGCCCCGGGCTATGACCTCGCGCGGGCCCTGTTCGCCCAGCAGATCGGGCTGTTCGGCACGACCTTCCGGATCTCGATTCTCTGGTGGATCGGCCTGACCGCCCTCGCCACCTGGGTGCTGCTGCGCACACGCCAGGGCAACTGGATCTTCGGCGCAGGTGGCGCCGCCGACGCCGCCCGCAACGTTGGCGTCCCCGTCGTCAAGGTGAAGATCGCCCTGTTCATGGTCACCGCGATCGCAGCCACACTGGCCATGCTCGTGACCGTGGTCCCCGCCAACGGCGCGGACTCCCTGCGGGGCACCCTGCAGGAGTTCCAGGCCATCATCGCGGTCGTGATCGGCGGCACGCTGCTGACTGGCGGCTACGGGTCCGCGGTGGGTGCGTTCCTCGGCGCCCTGATCTTCGCGACCGTGCAGCAGGGCATCATCATCACCGGCGTCGACGGCGACTGGTTCCAGGTGTTCGTGGGCGCCGTCCTCGTCCTTGCCGTGATCTTCAACAACTACGTCCGACAGAAGGCGATGCGCGGATGAGTACGACCACCAATGGCCAGACCCCGTTGCTCGAGGTCAACAACATCTCCAAGTACTTCGGCAGCGTGATCGCGATCCAGGACGTATCCATGTTCGTCCGCGAAGGTGAGGTCACCTGCCTGCTCGGCGACAACGGTGCCGGCAAGTCCACGCTGATCAAGGCGCTCTCGGGCGTCCACAAGCCGGACGAGGGCGAGTACCGGTTCGACGGCGAGCGGATGGAGTTCGGCTCGCCCCGGGACGCCCTGGAGCAGGGGATCGCCACCGTCTACCAGGACCTGGCGATGATCCCGCTCATGTCGATCTGGCGGAACTTCTTCCTCGGCTCCGAACCAACGAAGGGTGTGGGCCCCTTCCGGCGGTTCGACGTCGACGCCGCCAAGGTCACCACCCGGGACGAGATGGCCAAGATGGGCATCGATGTCCGTGACCCCGACCAGCCTGTCGGCACCCTGTCCGGCGGCGAACGCCAGTCGGTCGCGATCGCCCGGGCGGTCTACTTCGGCGCCCGCGTGCTGATCCTCGACGAGCCCACTGCCGCGCTGGGCGTCAAGCAGGCGGGCGTCGTGCTCCGCTACATCGTGCAGGCGAAGCAGCGCGGCATCGGCGTCATCTTCATCACGCACAACCCCCACCACGCCTACCCGGTCGGGGACCACTTCGTCATCCTGCGCCGTGGCAAGGTCTTCGGCGACTTCACCAAGGACGAGCTGGCGCTCGAACAGCTGGTCCAGATGATGGCCGGTGGCGCGGACCTCGAGGTGCTGTCCCACGAACTGCAGCGTGCCGCCCAGGCCGAGGGCCCGGACGCTGCCGCGGAGCTCGAGGAGGCCGCCCGGGGGTTCGAAGCGGAGGCCCACGGCGAGGCTGCCGGTGAAAGAAACGACTGAGCCACGGGCACCGGGAGACCGGTGCAGGAGGAGGATGCGGTGAAGGATGTCGTCATGGTCATGGACACGACGGTGGGACGGCCGGCCGCCATCCTCGAAGGCCTCGCGGACCGCGGCGTCACGATGGTTGCGGCCTGTCTGTTCCCGCGGTTGGAGGGACGGGTCGCCCACGTCACGGTCAACGACGAGGACGTCGA
>CAZSQF010000273.1:0-4202 GCA_964608935.1 uncultured Actinomycetota bacterium
GCTTCTTGTGTACGTCCTTGAGCGCCAGGGGGACGCGGGCGTCGAGGCCGAGCTCCTCGCCGGCGGCCCGGCGCCGGTCGACGTCGTCCGCGTGCTCCCGGGCCGCGGCGGCCGTGACGTGCAGGAACGCGCCGACCTGGCCGTCACCCGCTGCGCCGCCACCGGCCCACACCTCACCGTCGGGGTCCACCCCGTCGAGCGCCGCGATGCGGTCGAGGTGGGCGTCGATCACCTCGCGGGCCGACACCTCGCCGCCGCGCAGCCGCTCGGCCAGCGCGGCGGCCGACAGCCGGGTCAGCTCGGACATCACGCTTCCTCCGCGACGATCCGCGGCACGGCGAAGCGGTCGTCCTCGACGGCGGGCGCCCCCGCCAGAAGCTCGTCGCGCGTCAGCGACGGCCGCCGCTCGTCGGGGCGGGTCACGTTGGCCAGCGCGAACGGGTGCACGGTCGCGGGCACGTCCCCGGCCGCGACCTCACCGACCGTCTGCGCGTAGCGGAGGATCTCGGACAGCTGCGGCGCCAGTGCCGCGACCTCGTCGTCGGTAAGCGCGAGCCGGGCCAGGCTTGCGACGTGCCGCACCTCGTCGGGGGACAGGGACACCCGTCGGCCTCCTGTTGTGTCGGGATGGGCGCTGCCGCCACGGGCAGCGGGTCAGCGCTGCGCCCAGACTAGGGCAGGCGGTGAACGGCTCGACCGTTCGGCCGGGCGGCCGGCGTGCGGACGGGCGAGCGCACCGGCAGGCTACGGGCATCGCGACACGACACCGAGACGAGAGGAGCGTCACGTGAGCCTGACCGGAACGCGCGTGCTCGTGCTGGCCGCCGACCTGTTCGAGGACACCGAGCTGCTCTACCCGGTGCTGCGACTGAAGGAGGAGGACGCCGACGTGGTCGTCGCCGGCGTCACCGATGCCCCGGTGACGGGCAAGAAGGGCCACGGGCCGTTCCCGGTCGACACCTCGGTGGACGGGGTCGCGGCCGGCGACTTCGCGGCGCTCGTGATCCCGGGAGGGTTCGCCCCGGATGCGCTGCGCCGGTCCGAGAAGGTGCTCGAGCTGGTGCGTGAGTTCGACGCGGCGGACAAGCCGATCGCCTTCATCTGCCACGCCGGGTGGGTGCCGATCTCGGCCGGGATCATCGACGGGCGCCGTGCCACGAGCTTCCACGCGATCAAGGACGACATGGTCAACGCGGGCTGCGACTGGGTCGACGAGCCGGTCGTGACCGATGGCAACCTGATCTCGTCGCGGCACCCGGGCGATCTCGGCCCCTGGTTGAAGACCCTCATCGCGGCGCTCGAGGGCTGACCCGCGTCATCGCTCGTCGGGATCGTCCTCGGACTCACGGGCCGCGATCGCATCGGCCTCCTCGCCCGCGTCGGGCGGGACGAAGGCGAGGTGGACACCGAGCCAGGTCGTCTTGGACAACGGGTAGTACGCGATCGGGACCACGAGGTTGAGCGCGATCCCCCCGACGAGCAGCAGCGTCCACGGCACATCGGGCCAGGTCACGACCATCCCGCCGACGAACCACACCCCGAACAGCGTCTCGGTCACCGCTAGGTTGATGACCATCGCGCCGAGCCAGTAGCCCTCCTCGCGTTCGAACCGCAGCCCGCACGCGGGACAGCGCGCACGCAGGGTGAAGTACCCCGTGAACAGCCCGCGCGCCCCGCAGTTCGGGCAGCGTGCGGTGACGCCGCGCCGGATCGCTGCCAGCCGTTCGGCCACGTCGTGGCTCCCGCCCGTCAGCCGCCGAACCAGGCGGTCAGCCGCTCCCGCTCGAACGCGAGCTTGTGCTCGAACGCCTCGCGGCTCGGGGCGGCCATCGTCACGTCGGGCTTCGGCTCGGCGAAGAACGCACCCTCGACGACGGCGACCTGCCGGCCCGGGAACTCGAGATAGCAGTGACCACGGCCGTCGAAGGTCGCCGGCGCGCCCTGGCCGAGGTCGGCCGCGATGTTGCTCGCGGCGACCCGCGCCTCGGCGTCGGCGAACACGCCGGCCTTGGGCAGCGCCGCCGTGGCGGTCGGCACGGTGGTGCAGTCCCCGACCGCGTAGACGCGGTCGACGGCGGTGCGGAGCGTGGCCGGGTCGGGTCGGAGCCAGCCGCCGTCGCCGGCGAGCGGGCTCGTGGCCACGACCGTCGGCGGGGTGCTGCCGGGGACGCCGAACAGCAGCGCGGCGTCGATGTCCTCGTCGGTGTCGAACCGGACCCGGCCGGCAGACGCGTCGATGCCGGTGACCAGGTGCTCGGTGCGCAGGGTGATGTCGCGCTCGGCCAGCGCCGCGGCGACGCTCTCGCTCGCCTCGGGGCCGGCGACCGGCAGCGCTCCGGGCGACGGCGTGGCGATGCTGAGCCGGATCCGGTCCCGGTCGCCGCGCTCGCGCAGATGCTCGTCGATCGCGAGCACGGCCTCGAAGGGCGCCGGCGGGCACTTGAACGGCTGCCCGAGCACCGCGACGACCAGGTGGCCCTCCTCGAGCCCGGCCAGGGCGGCCTTGGAGGCGGGCAGCGCCGCGAACGAGTACAGGTCGTGGCCGAAGACGCCGTCGAGCCGGCCGGCCTGGTCGGGGTTGGACTCGGCCCCGAGCGCGATCAGGGCCGCGTCGGCCTCGAAGTCACCCTCGGTGGTGGCCGCGCCGGGCCCGTCGGCGGCGATCTCGTCGACCTCGGCGTGGACGAAGCGGATGCCCCGCTCGCCGAGGGCTCGCAGGTCACGCACCCCCTTGGCCAGCGGCCGGATGCCGACGAGGTCCCAGATCTTGGTCCAGCCCATCGCGAAGCGCTCGTCGCGGGCCACGAGGACGATCTCGTCGCCCGGATCCAGCGTCTGCCGCAGCGTGCTCGCCGCGGCGAGCCCGCCGAACCCGCCGCCCAGGATGAGTACCCGTGCCACACGCGACTCCGAACGTCGACGACCACCGACGAGCGTAGGGGGCCGCGAGGTGGCGGTGCCGAACCGCACAAGTTACAGTCAAGATGACAATAACTAGCGAGGAGACATGCGCTCCACCGCGTTGCTCACCGATCACTACGAGCTGACGATGCTCGATGCCGCGCTGCGCGACGGCAGCGCGCAGCGGCCGTCGGTGTTCGAGGTGTTCGCCCGGGACCTGCCCGACGGGCGCCGCTACGGCGTCGTGGCCGGGCTGGGGCGGCTGCTCGACGCGATCGAGGACTTTCGCTTCGGCGAGGCCGAGCTCACCTTCCTCGACGACGCCGACGTGGTGTCGGCCCCGACGCTGCAGTGGCTCGCCGATTACCGCTTCGGGGGCGACGTCACCGCCTACCGCGAGGGCGAGATCGCCTTCCCCGACTCGCCGGTGCTCACGGTCGCCGCGCCCTTCGGCGAGGCGGTGATCCTCGAGACGCTCGTGCTGAGCGTCCTCAACCACGACAGCGCGATCGCGTCGGCGGCCACCCGCATGGTGTCGGCGTCCGCCGGGCGCGGGCTGCTCGAATTCGGTGGGCGCCGCACCCACGAGCAGGCGGCCGCCGCCGCGGCCCGTGCCGCCTACGTGGCCGGCTTCGTCGGGACCTCGAACCTCGAAGCGGGCCGCCGGTACGGGATCCCCACCCTCGGCACCTCCGCTCACGCCTACACGCTGGTCCACGACGACGAGCCGTCCGCGTTCGCCGGACAGGTCGACGCGCTCGGCACCGGCACCACCCTGCTGGTGGACACCTACGACATCCGCGAGGGCCTCGAACACGCGCTCGACGTCGCCGGCACCGACCTCGGCGCGGTCCGGATCGACTCCGGCGACCTCGCGACCGAGGCCCTGCGGGCACGGGCGTTCCTCGACGCGCGCGGCGCCACCGCCACCCGGATCGTGCTGTCGGGCGACCTCGACGAGTACAAGCTCGAGCGGCTGCGCGACGTCCCGGCCGACGCCTACGGCGTGGGCACGTCGGTCGTGACCGGCTCGGGCGCGCCGACCGCCGGCTTCGTCTACAAGCTCGTGGCGCGGGCCAGGCGGCCGGACGCCCCGTTGGAGCCGGTCGCCAAGGAAGGCGGCGTCAAGGCGACGGCCGGCCAGCGCAAGCGCGCCTGGCGCCGGCGCATCGACGGCCGCGCGGACGCGGAGCTGCTGCGTCCGTGGGACGCGCCGCACCCACCCGGCGACGCCCGCCCGCTCCAGGTCGACGTCGTGCGCGGCGGCGAGGTGGTGCACCGGCCGTCGCTCGATGCGGTAC
>CAZSQF010000274.1:0-4169 GCA_964608935.1 uncultured Actinomycetota bacterium
GACCCCAACGTCGGCGTCGTCCCGGTCCCCGACCCACGCGTGGAGCGTCTCGGGGAGCTGGCGGGGTCGGCCCGGGTGGTGCCCACCGCGATCGAGTTCGTCGACATCGCCGGGCTCGTGGCCGGGGCGTCGCGCGGCGAGGGGCTCGGCAACCAGTTCCTCGCCCACATCCGTGAGGTCGACGCGGTCTGTCACGTCGTGCGGTGCTTCGAGGACGACGACGTCGTGCACGTCGCCGGCGCGGTCGACCCCGCGCGCGACATCGAGATCGTGACCACGGAGCTGGTGCTCAAGGACCTCGACACCGTCGAGCGCCGACTCGAACGCGCCCAGCGCGCCGCCAAGAGCGGCGACAAGGATCTGGTCCGTGAGGCGCACCAGACCGAGGCGCTGCGCGACCACCTCGCGCAGGGATGGGTGGCGCGGACCCACACCGGCGACCTCGATGCCCGGCTCGCGCGTGAGCTGTCACTGCTCACGGCCAAGCCGGTGCTGTATGCGGCCAATGTCGCCGAGGGCGAGCTGCCCGACGGCAGCGAGCACGTCGAGCTCGTGCACAAGCTCGCGGACACTGAGGGCTCCGAGGTCGTGGTCGTCTCCGCACAGGTCGAAGCGGAGCTCGCCGAGCTGCCGGTCGAGGAACGGGCGGACTACCTCGCGTCACTCGGCCTCGAGCGGAGCGGCCTGGAACGGCTCATCGAGCACGCGTACAGCCTGCTCGGCCTGCTGACGTTCTTCACCGCCGGCCCGAAGGAGGCGCGGGCGTGGACGGTGCCGGAGGGCTCGACCGCCCCACGTGCGGCCCGCGAGATCCACACCGACTTCGAACGCGGCTTCATCCGCGCCGAGGTCATCGCCTTCGAGGACTACGACGCACTCGGCAGCGAGGCGGCCGCCCGCGATGCGGGGCGCCTGCGCGTCGAGGGCAAGGACTACGTCGTCGCCGACGGAGACGTGATCCACTTCCGGTTCAACGTCTGAGCTCAGGAGAGGGCCCCATGCCGCGCACCGAGCCGATCACACGCCTCGAGGTGGCGGCGTGCCCCACCCACCGCACCGACGTCCGGCACTACGCGCCCTATGAGGTCGGTTGCGCGTGCCTGTCGGAGGAGCGCCGGCGCGAGCTCGGCGACCGGCTGACACAGGCTCGCGCCGAGGGCAACCCGCTGGCCGAGATGGCCGAATGACGGGCGAGGTGCCCGACCGCGCCCCTGCAGCACCCTGACCGAGGATCAGCGTGTGGCAAACAAGCGCCTCGGAGGCCGAGTCCAACGCGGAGCCCGCCTCGCACGCACGGGTCTCCGCGGCGCGTCGGGGTTCGCCGGCTCGAGGGCCCGCGGGCTGGCCGGCCGGGGACAACCCGACGAGGTCGCCCACCAGGAGCTCGCGTCCTACCTCGCGGACGTGCTCGGTGACATGAAGGGCGCGGCCATGAAGCTCGGCCAGCTGCTGAGCTTCGTCGACCTCGACCTGCCGCCCGAGGTGCGCAGCGCCTACCACGACGCGCTGGCCGAGCTCCGCGACGACGCCCCCGCGTTCGATGCCGACGCGATCAGCCAGGTGATCGAGGAGGAGTACGGCGCACGGGCCGACGTCGTGTTCGCGTCGTTCGACCCCACGCCCCTGGCCGCCGCCTCCATCGGCCAGGTCCACGCCGCGAAGCTGGACGACGGTCGCGACGTCGTGGTCAAGGTGCAGTACCCCGGTGTCGCCGAGGCCGTCAGGGCCGATCTGCGCAACGCCGAGGTCTTCTCGCCCCTCGCCCGCCTGATCAGCCCCAACCAGGAGATCGAGCCGTTGCTCGACGAGCTACGGGAGCGCGTCGGCGACGAGCTCGACTACGAGCGGGAGGCCCAGTACCAGCGGGCGTTCGCGACCCGCTACGAAGCCCATCCGTTCATCCGTGTGCCCGACATCGTCGGCAACCTGTGTCGCAGCCGGGTGCTCGTCAGCGAACGGATCCATGGCCGCCGGTTCGATGACGTCGTGACCGACGGTGACGAGGCCGAGCAGCAACGCGTGGCCGAGATCGTCTTCCGGTACGCCTTCGGCTCGATCGGTCGGTTCCGGCTGTTCAACGGAGACCCGCACCCGGGCAACTACCTCATCGAGGCGCCCGGCAGCGCCGCCGACGGCGGGGTCCGGGTCGCGTTCCTCGACTACGGCTCGGTGAAGATGTTCTCGCGCGAGCGGTACGCCTCGATGCGCACGGTCGAGCGCGCCATCGCGTCGGATGACCGTGACACCGCCATCGAAGCGTTGCGCGAGGCGGGCTTTTTGCCCCCCAACGCGGTCGTCGACGAACAGATGGTCTACGACTGGTTCCGCCTGTACACCAAGCCGGTGCTGGCGAAGCAGCCGTTCGAGTTCACGCCCGAGTTCGCGGCCGAGGTGATCCGTTCGACCACCGACCCCCGCAGCCCGTACAGCGACGTGCTCCGCAAGCTGAACCTGCCCTCCGACTACCTCTTGCTCAACCGCATCCAGTGGGGGCTCAACTCGGTTCTGGGTCGCCTCCGCGGCCACAACGACTGGCGGGCGATCCGCGACGAGTACATCGACGCCGACGCCGATCCCGCCACGCCTCTGGGTGAGCTCGACCACGCGTGGTGGCAGGCGCGCGAGCCCCGGATCGACCCGCCGGCGTAGGGGCCGGCCGGTCGACGGTCACGACGAATACAAATCGTCGATGACGTGGCGGTACTTCTCGCCGACGACGTGGCGCTTGACCGACATCTTCTGGCTCAGCTCGACCCCGACCTCGAAGTCCTCGGGCAGGATGCGGAACGTGCGGATCGACTCGGCCTTGGACACGGCGGCATTGGCCTCGTCGACGGCCTTTTGGACCTCGGCCACCAGATCGGGATCGTCGACCAGGTCGGCCACCGCCTTGCCGGCCTTCCCCTGTTCCTCGGCCCAGACCGCGAAGGCGTCCGGGTCGATGGTGATCAGGGCCGCGATGAATGGCTGGTCGTCGCCGACCACCATCGACTGGCTGACCAGGGCGTGCGCGCGCATCCGGTCCTCGAGCACCGCGGGGGCGACGTTCTTGCCGCCGGCGGTGACGATGATCTCCTTCTTGCGGCCGGTGATCTTGAGGAACCCCTCACCGTCGAGCGACCCGAGGTCCCCGGACAGGAACCAGCCGTCGTCGGTGAGCACCTCGCGGGTGGCCTCGTCGTTGTTGTAGTAGCCCTGGAAGATGTGGCCACCCTTGAGCATGACCTCGCCATCGTCGGCGATCCGGACCGAGGCGCCCGGGATCGGCTTGCCGACCGTGCCGATGCGCAACGCACTCGGTCGGTTCAGGCAGGCGCCGGCGGTGGTCTCGGTCAGGCCGTAGCCCTCGAGGATGGTGACCCCGATGCCGTTGAAGAAGTGGCCGAGCCGGTCACCGAGGGCGGCACCGCCGGACACGGCGTACCGGACCTCGCCCCCCATGGCGGCTCGGAGCTTGCTGTAGACGAGCTTGTCGAACACCGCGTGCAGCGCCTTGGTGCCGAATGCGATCTTGCCGGCCTGCTGCTGCCGCGAGTAGTCCTCGGCGACCTGGGCCGCCTTGTCGAAGATCGCGCCCTTGCCGTCGGCGTGTGCCTTCTGCTGGGCACCGTTGAAGACCTTCTCGAAGACGCGGGGCACGGCCAACAGGAACGTCGGCTTGAAGATCTGCAGCTCCTCGACCAGCTGCGGGATGCCGGTCGAGAACCCGAGCACGACGCCCTGACGGACGCAGGCGGTCTGGATCACCCGGGCGAAGATGTGCGCCAGCGGGAGGAACAGCAGGGTGCGCTCACCGCGTCGGAAGAACTCCTTCTCCGCCTCGGCGACCTGCTCGCAGTCCCACACGAAGTTGGTGTGCGTGAGCACGCACCCCTTGGGGCGACCCGTGGTCCCCGAGGTGTAGACGATCGTGGCGAGGTCGGCGCCGGTGACCGCGTCCGCCCGCCGCTGGACCTCGTCGTCGGAGACGCCGCTGCCACGCTGCTCGAGCTCCTCGAGGCCGCCGGCCTCGAGCACGAACGCGTTCGCGCAGCCCGGCAGGCGGTCGGCCACCTCGTCCCAGACCGTCTTCAGGTCCTGGGACTCCATCACGATGGCCACGGCCCCGGAGTCCGACACGATCCACTGGACCTGCTCGGCGGACGAGGTCTCGTAGATCGGGACGGTCA
>CAZSQF010000275.1:0-4168 GCA_964608935.1 uncultured Actinomycetota bacterium
GAGGCGAGGTGGGTCAGGGACTCGAACAGGCGGTTGGGGCAGTCGACGTTCTCGCGGCTTCGACACCACGGTGCGCCTGGACCTGTGCGCGGGCGTCGCCCCGGAGACCACCGAGAAGGCCCTGCAGCAGATGGCCGACGCGGGCGTCACCACCGCCGAGGCATGACCACCGCTGCTCAGCTGGCCCCGGGGGTGTGGACAGCCGGCTGGGAGGCCCGCCCGGGCCGTTGACCGGGGCCGCGACAACGGCCCGGGCGGTGTGGGCCACGGAGGGCGGCGAGGGGGTTGCCGCCTGGGAGTGCGGCCCACGGTTGATGTCTGCGTCTCACGAGCCCACGGGGGTCGCCTCCCGCTCCGTTGGGGGATGGGTCCAGTCGGACCGGTCCGTTGGCTCCGGGGAGGGCAGAGCCCAGATGACGTCGTCGCGGAAGAATCCCTCGCGGCCCCGTACCCCACGCCGTCCGCGGGCACACAGCAGGGTCGCGGCCACGGCCACCAGCCCGACCGCCACGAGCTGGCGGGCCGCGCCGCCGTTCCCGGCCGCGGCGGCCGGCACGGTCCCGGCAGCCCTGATGCCGTGCTCCTCTTGGGTCGTGGCTGCCGCCGTGCCCATGCCCCCGTCCCGCATCCAGCTGGGCAGCGGCGGCGCGACCAAAGGCTGCTCGAAGTCGATCGGCGGGGAAAAGACCGACACCTGGCTGCCCGCCTCCATCGACGGACCGCCCCCGGACGCATCCAGCCCGAGCCGGTCCCGGATCTCGGCCAGCCAGGTGTCCAGCAGCGGCACCGGCGGCACCGGCGCCCCACCGGCCGGGTGGACCTGGAAGTGCAGGTGCGGCGGCGTGGCGGCGGCGTTGCCGGTGTTGCCCACGGTCCCCAGGACCTCGCCGACGCCCACGCGGTCACCCATGTCGAGGCTGGCGACCACCCGGTCGAGGTGGGCGTAGTAGTACTCGGTGCCGTCGTCGGCGGCCAGCCACACGGTGTTGCCGCCGATGGCGGTGCCCATCCGGATCCGGTCGATCGTGCCGCCCGCCACGGCGACCACCGGGGTGCCGCGGTCGGCGAAGACGTCCACGCCCTCGTGGAGGTGGAAGCTCGGCGTGCCGCGGGGCGCGTGCCAGTCGTCGGAGTAGTGGGCGCGCCCGGCGACGGGGAACGGCGCCAGGGCACGGATGATGTCGATGTCGCTCGCGCCACGGGCCTCGAGCGCGTCGATGATGTCGTGGGTGGATCGTGGTCCGGGAGCGGAGGTCAAGGGCCACCGCAGCGGCAGCACGTCGGCCAAATGTTCCATGCCCTCGCGTGTCGACGCGTCCCGGGACGAACGACCACGGGTGGTGTCCTTCTCGTCCCGGGACCCGTCATCCCGGGATCCGTCCGCGTCCCCGGAGCCCTGACCGGTGGTGTCCTGGCCGTCGCCGCGGGGCGACCTCTCTCTTGGCTGCTCGTGGGGTTCGTCCGTCGGCTCCTCGGTGGGCTCGTCGGCCAAGGTGTCCTCGACGGTGTCGTGGACGGTGGTGGCCGCGTCCCCGACGGTGCCGGTGGCCTCCTCGGCATGCGTGCCGTCGTCGACGGTGGACAGGGGCAGCGGCTCGTCGGTGGTGGTTTCGGTCGGCTCCGGTTCGGTGTCGTCAGTGGTGAGGTCCTGCGCCGCCGCCAGCGGCACCCAGCCGGCCAGCAGCAGTGCGGCCAGCGCCGGTCCCACGACCAGCGCAGCGCGGCCCTGCCTGCTCGTCACGCGCATCGCGGCCTCCTGTCAGTCCGCGGGTTCAGCGCCACCCGTGGCACGGCGCAACACGCCGTCGACGCGGTCGAGCATGGTCGTCGGGCTCGCCGTGGCGCTGGTGCTGGGGTCTGCACGGACCACCTCCCTCATCGGGTAGTACGTGCACGGCCCCTGCCGCGTTACGGTCGACCCCAAATTCTTTCTTCGAGGTGCCGCCGGGAAACCGGCCGCACGGGCCGCTGCGACGTCGTCTTCCAACCGAAATTCGGCGGGAAGGTGCCCTTCACAGCCGCCCCGGTCACACCCACCTCCCGCACGCGTCAGTCCCCCGTCGTGCCTGGCCCGTCGGTGAAGCGTTCGAGCAGACGCCGCAGCAGGGGCAGGGCGGCTCGGTCCTTGTCCCGGTTCGCCGCCTGCTTCGAGCGGATGACGTCCAGGAGCGAGGCGACCTCCACCACCAGCCCGTCCCCGAGATCGAAGGCCTGTGCACTCCGTCGGAGGTCGCCGTAGCCGCTCGTCCCCGATGGGGCGAACGCGATGTCCAGGTTGCCGTACCTCGTCACGAGGTTCCAGATCTGCACGCTGGCGAGGAACTCGGGGTCGTGCGGGAACGCGACCCCCTGCTGATCCTCTGGTAGTCGGATGCGGGCGTCGAGCTCGCCCAGTGCGGCGGCGAGCCGTTCGAGGTTCGCGGGGTCGTCCGCAGGGCAGATGTCCGCGTCGTCGGTCCGTAGCGGTGACCCGTGGATCGTGGCGGCGAACCCGCCGATGACCACGTACGCGACACCGTGCCGGTTCAGCGTCAGGAGGATCTGCAGGGGGTCGAAGACGCGATCCGTCATGGCACGGGACGCGCGGATCGCAGCCGCTGTGCGAGGGCGTGGGAATCAGCCAGGCGATCGACCCGTTCCCGCGGCGTGAGCGACAGCAGCTCCTCGGCCAGCAGGAGGTCGTGGTCGTCGGGCACGGTGACGGCGACCTGCAGTTCCAGGCCGCATGCGAGCACCGCCCGGCCCACCGTGGCGAATCCGGGTTCCGCGCGGCCACCCTCCCACCGGGCAACCACCGGCTGCGAGGTACCGAGTCGTTTCCCCAGCTCCGCCTGGGTGAGACCGGCCCGTTTCCTGGCCTCACGGATCACCAACCCGCCGCGCACGCATCACCTCGTCGGTCGCCTATGCCTGAAAGGTTATAGCACTGCCCTCGCGACAAGCCATGGTCCGAGGTGCACACCACAGGATTGATTGTGTGCCACGAAATCTGAACATGGTAATATCGATCACTCGTGGAGGAGGCGCACATGAGCAGCCCGCTGGAGGAGGTGCGCGTGGGCACGCAGGGGCGGATCGTGCTGCCCCGCGCGGTTCGTGACGCCCTCGGGGCCGAGGAGGGAGCCGTCTACGTGGCCACCGTCGAGGGCGACCGGCTGATCCTCGAACCACGAGCCGCCGTCCTCCGCCGGATGCGTGCCCGCCTGCGGGGCGCGGCCGGCGAGTCCCTGGTGGACGAACTGATCGCCGAGCGGCGTGCCGAGGCCGCGGCCGAACGCCAGCGCTGATGGCGGTCCTGGATGCCTCGGCGGTCCTGGCCCTGCTGCTGGAGGAACCCGGGTCCGAGCTGGTGGCCCAGCACCTCGATGGCGCGTCGATGTCCGCGGCCAACGTCGCCGAGGTCGTCGTCAAGCACGTGGACCGGGGCGTCGACGCCTCCGAGGTGGCCGATGACCTGGTCCGGCTCGGTATCCGGATCGAGCCGCTCACGGCGGAGGACGCCACTGCTCAGGCCGAGATCCGTACCCGCGACCGAGCGGCCACCGGCGGTCGGCCGCTCCTGTCGCTCGGGGACCGCGCCTGCCTCGCACTGGCCCTTCGGCTCGGGGAACCGGCCCTCACCTGCGACCGCAGCTGGACGGACCTCGACCTGCCGGTGGACGTCCTCCTGGCTCGCTGATCGCCGACGGAGTCCCTGCGCGCTGTGGCTGTTCAGGGCGCGTCGCAGCCGAGGGCGAGAGCAACGGCCGTGCAGATGTCAGTGAGCACCTCGTCCTCGACGAGGCCGACCTGCTGGGTCAGTCGTCGCTGGGAGACCGTGTGCAACCCGTCGCAGTTGGCCACGGACGTCTCGTCGATACCGGCCTCTGGCCCGACGGGGACCTCGACGCCGAGTCCACGCGCCTGCGTGGTGATCTCCATCACGGTGACGTTGGCCCGCACGTCGAGCACCTCGTCGCGCGTGAGAACGAGGACGGGACGAGCCTTCTGGCCCACGTCGGCGAGCCAGATCTCGCCTCGCCTCACGGGTGACCCCAGACCTCGGCGTGGTCCCACCCGTCGTCCTCGGCCTCGGGGTGTGCCAAGTAGGCCTCGCGGTCAAGCTGGGCTCGTCGGCGGCGTACCGCGCGGCGGAGTCCATCCCGGGCGGCTTCGGACACGTTGATGC
>CAZSQF010000276.1:0-4157 GCA_964608935.1 uncultured Actinomycetota bacterium
TCCGCCTGCCTCACGAACCGAAGCCGGCATGACCCACATCGACGTCAGGAGACCCCGATAACGCCCACCACCTGCGACGGACACAACGAGGAGAACAGCCCCTACCGACGGGTGCGGTGGACGACCTATATCGACCAGCGTCAGTGCGTGCGGTCTACCGATGTCCTCACAGCCGTCCGAACTGGCAGGCCCGGTCTGCTCAGCGGCCGCGTGGTTCCTATCAGCGGCCCGGCGTACGCAACCGCCCGGAGCTGGTCTGCGTGGTCGATGAACACGGCGACGACGGCTGAGGCGGGACGCGTGGTGTGACATGATCAGTTCGTGGGAGGAGCCGCAGTGCCAGATGCCGCCGCCGCTCCCGACGGCGAGCTGCTCGAGCCGCGATCGCGACTGTTCGGTCGCGACGCTGATGCGTTGCGGGTCCGGGACGCGATGGAGCAAGCACGACTGGTCACGCTGGTGGGAGCCGGCGGATCAGGCAAGACGGCGCTGGCCAGCGCTGTTGCACCCATCGTCGCGGCCATGACCGACAGCCTGGGCTGGTGGGTCGACCTGCAGCCGGTCCGCGATGACGAACGCGTTGCTGCCGCAGTGGCGGATGCGTTGAGCTTGGTGCCCGGCGGCGGTGACGCGGCCCTGTCAGCGGAGCTCGCCGCGACCATCGGGGATCGCGACGTCCTGTTGGTGGTCGACAACTGCGAGCAAGTCGTGGCCGGCGTGGTCGGAGTCCTGGACGTGCTGCTTCGGCGCTGCAGCGGACTGCGGGTCCTCGCCACGTCGAGGGAGGGTCTCGGGCTGCCGAGCGAGCGCGTCGTGCAGCTCGACCCGCTTGCGGTCCCGGTGATGACCGACGGGGCGGTGACCGCGGGGGTGCTGGAGCGGCACGCCGCGACCGCGATGTTCCTCGATCGCGCCGGTCTCGAAGTAGAATCATTGCGTGCCGATGACCGTGCCGCGACGCAGCGGATCTGTGAACGGTTGGATGGGTTGCCGCTAGCCATCGAGCTCGCGGCGGCCCGTTCACCCGTCCTCACACCGGTGCAACTCGACGCGGCGCTCGACGACCGTTTCCGGCTGCTGCGCAACTCACGTGACCGAACGGCTGCCGATCGGCAGCAGACGCTCGAGGCGTCGCTCAGGTGGTCGTACGAGCTACTCGACGAGGCCGGCCAGCGGATGCTGCGCCGGATGTCGGTGTTCCCTTCGCGCTTCGACCTGACCGGCGCCGCAGCCGTCGGTGCCGATGGCGATGGGATCACCGCGGCCGACCTGGTGCAGTCATTGGCCGACAAGTCCCTGGTCGTCGTGGCGGACCATGCCTCGGGCCGTCGCTACCGGCTGTTGGAGTCCGTGCGTGAATTCGGTCGCGCCCGGTTGGACGCCGAGGATGAGTGGGACGACACCCGGGATGCGCACTTGGCGGCGACGCGTTGTCGTCTGCAGCGCCTCGGGGCCGATGAAGCCCACGAGGGCCTGGTGCTACGCGCTGACCCATGGATCACCGAGGAGCTCGCGGACGTGCGCGTCGCAGCCGCGTGGGCGCACGAGACGGGCCGACCGTTCCTGTCCGTCGACCTTTGGTGGGCGGTGCACCTGTGGTTGGGGATCCACTACCGCCCCCGGGAGCCGTACGACGCCGCTGTGGTTGCAATGCAGGATGACCTCGACGATGAGCATCGGGCACGGGCCCTGACCATGCGGGCATTGGGGCCCGTCCCTGCCGTCGCTGCCGGGGAGATCGCGGCGGGCGAACTGGCGGCCGAGCTGCTGTGGCCCGCTGACGGCAGCGCACCCGCCCTTCCGCTCACGGCGTTCTGCGCGCTGTTGTGGTCGACCGCGGCTCGCACCTGGGCGTTCCTGCCGGGCCAGGAGCGCGTCACCGACGCAGCTCTCCGTCTCATCGGGCTGGCGCGCGCGAACCGGGATCGGTGGGGGGAGGTCCCTATCCTCGCGACGGCGGTCATGGCGAGCATGTCCCTGGCCTCCCTCGCCCACCCTCGAGAGGCGTACGAGATCACGGCGGCGGGAGCGGCGGAGGCCGAACGCATCGGGGCCCCGGACCTGGCCGCCGTGTCGCACTTGCGTGCTGCTTCTGCCGCGGTCGCCCTCGGGCTCCCGGCCGACGTCTGCACGCGACATGTGGACGAGGGGCTCGCCATGAACTCGACGGGGCGGCTGCAGTCCGGGGCGTGGCTGGCCGCAACGAGCGGGTGGTCGGTCGCCTACTCCAGCGGCGATCTCGAAGGCCATCGGGCACGCCTCGAGCGGTACGCGGCCGCCGCAGGACTGGCAGGCGGGCAGACCGCGACGATGATGCAGGCGGCGATCGCCGACCTCCACGTGACCGATGGGCGCCCTGAGGAGGCGATCACCCGCTGCCGTGAGATCCTCCCCCGGCGGGACGAGGCTGCTGGCAGCTTCATCGCCTTCGTCGTCAGGGGTGTCCTGATCAGGGCGCTGGTCACCGTCGAGGACCTCGACGAGGCGGCACGGCTCGCTGCGCTGTCCGAGACGGCGCTCACCGACGGCACCTTCACGCTGGTCATGCAGGTCGATCGGCTCTCGGTGGCGACGCTGGAGCTGGCGCGCGACCGGCCCGGCGACGCGCTCGACCTCCTCGTCGACGCCGTCCGGCTGTCGATCGAGCGTGAGTACGTCGGGGCCATGGCCGGGCTCGGCGCCTATGTCGCGCGTGCCCTGTCCGCCCTCGGTCGCCACCAGGACGCGGCCAGGACGCTGGGTCTGACCGATAGCCAGCTGGTGTCGCGAGGTGCGACGTTGTGGCCCGCGTGGCAAGTCGCCGCCGACGCCGCGGAGGCAGCGTGCCGGCGAGCTCTCGGTGACGCCGGGTTCAGCACGGCCGTCGCCGCGGGGCGGAGCTCGTCGTGGGCGGACTGGGCGACGTGGCTGGAGCGGGGACGTGGAGGGCGAGACGTCGACCGGCCGGTGGACGGCCGGGCGGCACTCACGCCGACGGAGGTGGAGGTGGCTGGGCACGCGGCTGCCGGGCTCAGCACGGCGGAGATCGGCAAAGCGATGTTCGTGTCGCCGAACACCGTCAAGACACACCTGAAGCACATCTACGGCAAGCTTGACGTCCACAGCCGCGTGGAGCTGGCCGGTGTGGTCGATACGCACCACGGTGACGGGTGAGCCAGTGCCGTCGGCGGATGACGCGGGATGTCACCCGGTCCGGGCACGGGATCTCACCTGTTCGGGTGACGCGACGGTGCAGCCGTGGCGCAAGGGTGATTCCGCGGTCCGCGGAACAAGCCCGGACCCATACGAGGAAACGAGGCACGCATGCGTGTCAAGATGGTTGGAGCAAGACCCGCCAGTGCCCTGATGCTGATGGCGTCCGTGCTCCTGCTCATGATGGCGCTGCCAGCCGCAGCGCACACCACGGGGGTCGAACGGATGGAGAACGCGGGGTGGACTTGTATCGACTTCGGTCCGCTCGGGATCCACTGCTTCAACGAACCGTCATCGGCCTTGTTCGACGGCGAGGGGCCGACCAGTGTGCACGCCCGTGTCTTTATGGTCGATCAGGACGGGCACGAGACCTATCTTGGCACGGAGCTGCTGATCCGGGCCGACGTGTTCGAGCGCAATCCGAACGTGGAGCGTCCGTGCCCGCAAGAAGGTGGCCACTGGCACGACTTGAGGGACGACTTCGGGCTGCCCTACTACGGCTGCCATCACTACGACACCAGCGGCTGACAGGGGCCCCGTCGCTGGCCACGCCGCCAAAGCACGGATCGCGAAGGGTGCACATGTCGTGTGTGCACCCTTCATCTCGCGGACGCGTCGGCACGCTCCGATGTGAAGTGACGGACTGGACTTCCCCCGTGGACCGGACACCGGTTTGCGCTGAGTCCGTCGTTCTCGTTCCGTGGGATCGGACTGTCGCCTCGTCGCAACTTGTGCGGGGAAGCGCGTCCGCGCGCGCGCCCGTAGCGCCCCTGGCGGGGAATAGCGTGCGGGTCTCAGCTCGTGCCGGGTCCCATGACGGGGCCCTGCGGGGCCCCGAGGATTCTGATGCCTCATGCACTCCCGATGGCGTCCCGCACCACCCGAGCGAGGTCGATGCCGAGAACGCGGCGAGCGTCATCGAGGACAACAGACGTAGGGGGACGGTCGCCCGCTGAGCGAGGTTC
>CAZSQF010000277.1:0-4153 GCA_964608935.1 uncultured Actinomycetota bacterium
GGGAGGACCCACCGTGTTCCCGCCCTGCTCAGACGACGGGCTCCGTCGACACCGGATACCCGAGTTCCGCCAGCGGCAGGTCGAACGTCTCCGCGAGCATCGCGTTGCCCGGCCCGTACAGCGTGGACAGCTCGCGTGCGATGGACGGCGAGATGGTGGGTCTTGCCCTTCGCCGCCCGCGTCGCGCCCACTTGTCCACCACGACCCGCGCCGGGGCCGGCACTCTGGCGTCGGTGATCGGCACGATTGCGCGCGCCCGTTTGACCGTCGCCTCGCGCACCGTTGGACCCACGTTCCGGCGTGTACCCGAAAGCAGCTCGATGGTCGATGGCGGGTCGAGGCGAAGTAGTGGGGCGAGGACGGACGCGAATCGGTCCAGTGAGTCGAAGAGCCACTCGGACGGTATGACCGTCACATTCTGGCGACCGAAGAGACCAACATAGAACGAGACGACAGGCCAGTAGTCGAAAAGCCCCAACTCGCTGCGGAGCGCCCTGTCGAGTTGAAAGCGGATCCAGTCCTCGAATGTGACCGGGCGGCCCGTGTAGGGATGCGGCGCGTTGGTGACCGCTGCCCGGGCGCGTCCCTGGTGGGACGGTACCGCCTTGAGTTGGTTGCGGATCGTGAACAGGATGTGCGCATCCGGCCACTTTTCATGCAGACGTCGCGCGATCTCACCACGACCGACGGCGACACCGGGCTTGCCACTCACCTTCGTCATGGCCTCGTCCGAGATCACGTGGACGCGACCGTCCTCGTGGATCTGCGGGAGGCAAGCCGGATCGAACTTCACGTCGTCGCGCCACAGGTCGAAGAACCGGTCCTCCTCGCCGGCTGGCCACGGCTTGGCCAGGTTGGTCAGCGAAGGATGGCGCGCGAAGAGCCCCTTCTGCAGGGTCGTCGTGCCGGACTTCGGAAATCCAGGATGGATGACGAGCAACTCGGGCCCCGTTTCGGACGTCCGGGCCTTCCCTGGCCAGGACTGGGCAGTATGCCGCATGCTCCCACGTCGTCCATGGCGAGCTGGTCGAGGTCGCGCTTCGTGGCCACGTCGGCCCAGCCGACGGGAGGCAGGTGGCCCATCAGCGTCGTCGCCTCATCGTCGCCGAGGACCTGCACCAGCCGCACGTGCAGCTCGGGGCGTGCGCCCTCGTCAACGACCATCGTGCCCTCCCCGCCGTCCTCCGATTCGAAAGCCTGCCGGGCCACCACCATCCGCACCCGGCCGGTTCCGTGCTCGCTGTGCATGGTCATGGTCCGTTCGGGTGTCCGCGGCGGTGCCGAAGGTGCTCGGCTGCGGTTCACTGTCGTCGGCTCCGCTCCGGATGCGGGAGACGGCACCGATGCGACGTTTTCGAGCGACCCGCTCGGCACGACGGGGACAGCGTTCGCTGCGCCGGCAGGATTGGCGGACAGCGGCTGCGGCCTACCAGGCCGCAGTCGATCGGGACCCGACCCGTGCCGGGTGGCACGCACGCCTCGGCTACGCACACCTCAAGGCACGCAACTGGACCGCTGCCGCCCACGCCTACCAGGCGGCGATCGCCCGTGAGCCCGACCGGCCCACGTGGTACCACCGGCTCGGGATCGCCCTCGAGAAGACCGGGACCTGGCCCGCGGCCGCACAGGCGTTCCGCGAGGCCGACCGGCGGTCGGCCGCTCACCCGTCGAGGAATGGCCGGCTCCCGTCCGAGCGGCTCCCGTTCGACAAGCGCGTCGACCTGTCGATCGTGCCCAAGCCGGCCTACGGCTACGGACTCCTCCGCGGCGCACGGCTCGCCGGCACGCTGGGGGTTCAGCGCATGGCTGCTGTCGAGCTCGGCGTGGCCGGCGGCCGGGGTCTGCTCGCGATGGAGCAGCACGCCGCAACCGTGCAGCGGCTGACGGGCGTCGGGATCGACGTCTACGGGTTCGACACCGGTGAGGGCCTGTACGAGCCCACCGACCACCGGGACATGCCCTACCACTTCACGGCGGGCAACTACACGATCGACGTCCCGCGGCTCGAGCAGCGGCTCGAGCACGCACAGCTCGTGCTCGGGAACGCGGGGACGACCTTTCCGGAGTTCCTGCTTTCCGGCCCAGCGCGGATCGGGCTGATCTCGTTCGACATGGACCTCTATTCGGCCACCAGCGCCGTCCTGGGCTGCCTGGGCGACGGTGCCGACGAGGAGCGCTTCCTGCCCCGAATGACGGTGTACTTCGACGACGTCGTCGGCCGGCGCGGCCAGGACTACCACGAATTCGCCGGGGAGCTGCTCGCGATCGCCGAGTTCAACCGTGGCAACGAGACGGTCAAGCTGGTCGAGGACCGGCGTTTCCGGACCCTGCCGATCAACGCGGGCTGGCACCACGGCGTCTACACGATGCACCGGTTCCAGCACCCCGAGTACGCGACGTACGTCGGAACGAGCGGCCCGACCTCGCTGCGACTGCGTGCCCGGGACTGACGCGACGGCTACGTCGTGCCGTCGACATCAGCGGCGGCCAGGCCGACCAGCACCGCGAGCAGTACCTCGTAGCCGATCAGCCCGCCCATGATGTCGTGCTGAGCGTGGAGGACCAGTCCGGCACCGCCGACCAGCAACACGTCTCGAAGCGAGCCCGGCCCCAGCCGCCAAAGACGCACAACCAGGATCACCGGCAGTGCCAGCGACACCGCCGCCAGCGCCAGCCCGCCTTCGGCGAAGGCGTGGGCGACGAGGTTGTGCGCATGGTGGTTCGGCGGGGCCAGGTCGCCCGCCTCGCCGTCGAACGCTCCGAGCCCGGTGCCGATCAAAGGTCGGTCCGCTCCGACCTCGACGCCGCGCACGATCAGGTCGGCGCGACCGACGATCGAGGCACCGACCGGTCCGTCCGTCAGGGGGGCGCTGTCGGGCGGCGCCGCGCCGAGCCACGCGGCGGCGCCCAGCACCAGCCCGAGCGACGCCGCGGCGGCTGCGAGCAGTCGCACCCGCGCGGCCCGATCGCTGATCACCGGCCACGCCGCCACGGCCACGACCACCAGCACCACGGCGGCGCCCCGCGACAGCGTGGCGACCAGCCCGAGGGTCGTGACCACGAGCGCGAAGATCCAGCGCCGGTCGCGTGACGCCGCCACGGCCGCCGCCGCGACGCCGGGCAGGAGCAGGCCGGCCGCGGTGTTGTGATCGCCGACCGGCGTGGTGATCAGCGCCTTGACCGTGTAGAAGCCCGCCGGCTCGCCGACGCCCACCGGCAGGGCGACCGCGAACGCCCCGAGTATCCACACCGCCAGCGCGAGGCCGGCGCCGGCCACCACCCGGATCCAAGCATCGGCGTGTGCGGTCTCGCGGGGCGCCAGCGCCCGGACGGCCACCACGACCACCGCCGCAGCGACGTAGGGGACCACGCCACGGAGCGTGCGGCCCGGCTCACCCAGCACGGCGACCTGCACCAGTGCGAGCGGGACGACCGCGAGGTAGGCGATGGCCGCCGGGTCAGCGAGGCGGCGATCGAGGGTCACGGCTCAGCGGGGGAGGACGGTGAGGTCGGCCTCGTGCAGGCGTGGCAGCGACTCATAGCCGGTCACCCCCATGGCCCGCCGCAGGCCGCCGACGAGGTTGACGGTGCCGTCGTCCCGGTGCGCGGGCCCCTCGAGGACGACCGACAGCGGGCCGCGCACGTCGACGCGGTCGTAGCGGCCACGGGGCAGCTCGTGGTGGGCCGCAGCCAGTCCCCAGTACGCACCCCGACCGGGCGCCTCGTCGGCCGCAGCGAGCGGCCGGCCGAGCATGACCGCGTCGGCTCCGCAGGCGATCGCTTTGGCGAGGTCCCCCCCGGTAAGGATCCCGCCGGTGGCGATCACCTGCACGTAGCGCCCGGACTCCTCGAGGTAGCGGGAACGGGCCGCAGCGACCTCGGCGATGGCGGTCGCGAGCGGCACGTGGACACCCAACGCCTCCTCGGTGGTGGACACGGTCGAGGCGCCGGGGCCGACCAGAACGCCGACCGCACCCGTGCGCATGAGGTGCATGGCCGACTTGGCCGACCCGACCCCGCCGACGACCACGGGGATGTCGTAGCGGGCGGTGAACGACTTCAGGTCGAGCGGCTCGTCGCCTTCGAGCCCGACGTGCTGGGCGGTGACCACGACCCCGTGGACGACCAGGAGGTCCAGCCCGGCCTCCAGGGC
>CAZSQF010000278.1:0-4148 GCA_964608935.1 uncultured Actinomycetota bacterium
CGTCGCCAGCACGGCGAGGATCGCCAGCGCCTTGCGGGTGTCGACCAGGAGCGGGTGGCCATCAACGGTCACGTGCAGTCGACCCAGGAGCGCCACATCGACACGTCGTGCGGAGCCCGTGGTCGTAGGTGGCTCCCCCCGTTCGACCTGTGGCACCTGATCCTCCGATGCAGCGATTTGCGGAGGGTACGCCGGCGCGTTCGTTCCGGGACGGGCGTCCGTAGCGCTCTCGTAGCGGTCTGTGGAGATGCTGACATCCGGTCGGAGGGAATCATGGGGCGGTGGGTGCTGACGGAGGCCGTGACACTGGCACCCTCGATCATCCTCGCGCAGATGGGCGGTGACCGGTGGTCCCGGATCGCCCGGATCCTCGTGCTGGTGGCCATGACGCTGGCACTGGCCATCCTTGGCTTCGCCTTCGTCCGGACGGTGGCCAACGCCCCTTCTCTGGCCGCCGGTGGCGGCGAACCTCCGCTGTTCAGTGCGCTGTGGCAGTGTTCGCTGCTCGGGTTCCTGGTCGTGGGTTCGGTGGTGGCGTTCAGGCGACCGCAGAATCCGATCGGGTGGGCCCTGATCGTCGTCCCGTTGTCGTTCTGGAGCAGCTACGCGGTGGCGGTCGAGGTGGCGGTCAGCACCGCGCAGGGGCGGCCGTTGCCGAGCTGGAGCATGGGGTTGGTCTGGTTGCTCCATGGAGCGTTCGCACCGGCCCTCCTGATCGTCGCGCTGTTCATCCTCCTCGCGTTTCCCAACGGCGACATCGACCGTGTGGGGCGTCGCCTGCTCCGGGTCGCGTGGCCGACCATGGTTGCGGTCGTGCTGTTCCGTCTGCTGGCTCCCGGTCCCCTCGACGCGACCGGGGAAGCGAACCCCTACGCCGTGGCCGCACTGTCCGACGCCGGCGGGCTCGTCGAGCCCGCGACCATGTTCCTGGTCCTGTTCGTGATCGTGGCAGGTTGGAACCTGTTCGGGCGATACCGCCGCTCGACGGGAAGCGAGCGGCAGCAGTTCCGGTGGGTGATCCGCTCGATCGCGGTGGTGCCGCTGGCGTTCCTCGGCGCGTCGTTTGCGGAGAGTCAGCTGCCCGACGGCACCGCGCACTTCACGGATCTCGCGGGCGTCTGGATCGCGTTCTTCGGCGTCGCTGCGGGGATGGCGGTCTCCGTCCTGAAATACCGATTGTGGGACATCGACCGACTCGTCAGTCGCACGGTGACCTACACGCTGGTCACGGTGATCCTGCTCGTCACCTACCTCGGGCTCGTGGTCGTGCTCCAACCGGCCATCCGGCCGGTCGCGGGTGACTCGGATCTGGCGATCGCCCTCTCGACCCTCGGGGCTGCGGCCCTGTTCCAGCCGCTCCGTCGGCGTGTCCAGGCTGTGGTCGATCGTCGTTTCAACCGCTCGAGGTACGACGCAGACCGGATGGTCGCGACCTTCGGCTCCCACCTCAGAGCCGAGGTCGATCTGGACGCGGTTCGCCAGGAGCTGCTCGACGTGGTCGGTACGGCTCTCCAGCCGTCGCATTGCAGCCTGTCGGCAACGCCGACCGTAACGCTTCCGGAACGCCTCGGGTCTACACCTACGGAGTGATCGGAGCACGCCCGTGACGATGACTGACCCGAGGACGGACGAGCGCGCGTCGCGTTGGGCCTGGCGACGCCGGGGCCCCCGACGGGAGCTCAAGATCCGGCGGGGCCAAGCCGAGGTCGGCGCCGCTCCTGATCTGGAGGCCCCACAGGTCGACATCGCACCGAACGATCCCGCCCTGGTGTATTTCCAGAGCAACCCGGAGCCGACCGACCTCGAGACGCTGAAGCTGGACTCACCCGGGATACGGGCGCTGCGCGAGGCCGGTGTGCGTCTGGTCGTCCCGCTCGTCACTCAGGGGGAGCTCATCGGGTTGCTCAACCTCGGAGCACGGCTGTCCGAGCAGGAGTACTCCGCCGACGACCGCAAGCTGCTGGAGAACCTCGCCGGCCAGGCCGCTCCGGCGCTCCGGGTCGCGCAGCTGGTCAAGGAGCAGCAGCTCGAGGCCCGCCGGCGGGAACGCTATGAGCAGGAGATGCAGGTTGCGCAGCTGATCCAGCAGAACTTCCTCCCCAAGGAGCTACCGGACCACGAGGGTTGGACGCTGAACGCGTTCTACCGCTCCGCACGCGAGGTCGGGGGAGACTTCTACGACTTCGTCGAGCTGCCCGACGGGCGGCTAGGGGTCGTCGTGGGCGACGTCACCGACAAGGGCGTCCCGGCCGCGCTCGTCATGGCCTCGACCCGGAGCGTGCTGCGCGCCTCCGCTCAACGCCTGATCGAGCCGGCCAAGGTGCTCGAGCGGGTGAACGAGCAGCTCGTGCCCGACATGCCACCCAAGATGTTCGTGACCTGCCTGTACGGCGTGCTCGAACCCGGCACCGGACGGTTCGTGTTCGCCAACGCCGGCCACAACCTGCCGTGCGTGCAGACGCCGGAGGGTGCCTTCGAACCTCGTGCCACCGGGATGCCGCTCGGCCTGATGCCCGGCATGAGCTACGACGAGGCAGAGGTGACCATCGGGCCCGGACAGTCGGCCCTGCTCTACAGCGACGCGCTGCCGGAAGCGCACGACGCGCACGGTGAGATGTACGGGTTCCCGCGCGTCGTGGAGGTGGTCGGTGCGGTCGACCGGCAGGGGGAGCTGGTCGACCGCGTGTTGACGGATCTCCACCGGTTCACCGGCCCTGACTGGGAGCAGGAGGACGACATCACGTTCGTGACCATCAGACGGTCGGCATTCGCCTCGGGAGACCAGCTGCAGACAGGGGCGGACGATGCGGGTGCCGACGATCCCGGCAGGGTCCTCACCGAGTTCACCGTCGCCTCGGAGCCGGGCAACGAGCGCCAGGTGATGGAGCGGGTGGGGCAGGCGGTCCACGCGATCGTGCCTGCGGGGAAGCTCGAGGCGCTGAAGACGGCGGTGGCCGAAGCGACCATGAACGCGATCGAGCACGGCAACCACAACGACGCGACGCTGCGCGTGGAGATCCGCGCCTGGACGAATGAGCACGCCCTCGTGATCCGCGTCAGCGATCAGGGCGGAAGCAACGAGCCCCCGCCGGACGAGACCGTGCCGGACATCGACGCCAAGCTGCGTGGCGAGCAGAGTCCACGAGGCTGGGGCCTGTTTCTCATCCGCAACATGGTGGACGACCTCAACGTCTTCACCGACGACGAGCACCACGTCGTCGAACTCGTGGTGCGACTGGAAGGAGACGCCGATGAGCCCGTTCACCGCTGAGGTCCGGCTCCGGAGCAGCATCCCGGTCATCGACCTCCACGGCCAGCTCGACAGCAAGGCTGATGCCGCGCTGCAAGCGGCCTCCCAGGAGGCAATGCAGGGCGACGTCGCGGCGATCCTCCTCGATTTCGCGGACGTCGACTACATCAACTCGACGGGCATCGCGTTGATCGTGGGCTTGCTCGCGCAGGCCCGGACGCAACAGGTGGCCGTGCTCGTCTGCGGCCTGTCGGAGCACTACCAGCACATCTTCGAGATCACCCGGTTGGCCGACTTCATGCAGTTCTTCCCCGACGAGGAAGCTGCGGTCGTTGGAAGCCAGCCGGCCGTCTAGCCCGAGAGCCGAGGTGGGAGCATGGATCAGTCGACAGTTCCGTTCCGTGTCCGCGAGGCCGCGACCGGTGTGCAGGTCATCGTCATCGACGGCGACGTGACACCTGCGTCCGACGAGGCGCTGATGGAGGCATACACCGATGCCAGCGATGGGCAGTCACGGGCGATCGTGCTGGACTTCACCGGCCTCGACTACATGAACAGCGGTGGCATCGGACTGCTGGTGACCCTGCTCGTCCGTGCACAGCGGGCGAAGCAACGGCTGCTCGCATTCGGCCTGTCGGACCACTACCGGCAGATCTTCGAGCTGACCCGCCTCGATGACGCGATCGCGATCCACGCCTCCGAATCGAACGCCCTGGCGGCGCTGGCCACCTGACTGGGTTCGCCCGGTAATGCGCCGGAACGGCGAAGGCGTACCGCTCGACGCACCGGTGACAAAGGAGCAGGTCATGTCGACGCAGACCCCCCCAAGCGACGCCGATGCCCGCCACGCCAACTGGGCCAAACCGATCACCCACCTCGAGGTCGGTGCCGTCGATGG
>CAZSQF010000279.1:0-4140 GCA_964608935.1 uncultured Actinomycetota bacterium
AGGGCCGCCGAGTCGATGCCACCCGACAGGATCCGGCCACTGGCCGGGGCCGCGAGGTTGTACGCACGGCCGAGCCGGGTGATCGAGTCGAGCAGGATCACGACGTCCTTGCCGCGCTCGACGAGCCGCTTGGCGCGCTCGATGGTGAGCTCGGCAGCCTGCGTGTGGTCGTCGGCCGGACGGTCGAAGGTGGACGAGACGACCTCGCCGTTGGTCGAACGCTCGAAGTCGGTCACCTCCTCCGGTCGCTCGTCGACGAGAACCACCATCAGGTGCACCTCGGGGTTGTTGGTCTCGATCGCGGCCGCGAGCTGCTTGAGGACGGTCGTCTTGCCCGCCTTGGGGGGCGACACGATCAGTCCACGCTGCCCCTTGCCGATCGGAGCCATCATGTCGACGATACGCATCGAGATCGGCGACTTCTCCTCGACCTCGAGCCGGAGCCGCTCGTCGGGGAACAGCGGCGTCAGATCGCCGAACTCGACGCGCTTCTGCGCCTGCTCGTTGACCTTCTCGCCCTCGACCGTGTCGACCCGGGCCAGGGCGGGGAACTTGTCGTTGTTCTTGTTGCGACGGATCGGGCCCGACACCAGGTCACCCCGACGCAGCCCGAAGCGGCGGACGAACGACTGGCTGACGTAGACGTCCTTGTTCCCGGACAGGTAGCCGGTGCAGCGCAGGAACCCGTAGCCCTCGGGCAGCAGGTCGAGCACGCCCTCGCGCACCTCGGCGTCGGAGAGGTCCTCCTGCTGCTGGCCGCCGCCACCGCCACGGCCCTTGCGGCGCCGGTCCCGCTTGTTGCGATTGCGGTTGCCGTCGTCGGGGCCGCGGTTGCCGCCCCCGTCGCCGCGGGAGTCGTCGCGCTGCCCCTTGCTGGCGCCCTGGCCGTCCCCCCGGCTGTCGTCGTCCGACGGGCGCTCGTCGCGGTGGCGCGCGCGGGTGCGTTGGCGATCGTCGTCGCCGTCGTTGCGCTCGTTCCCGCCGCGGTCGTCGTCCTGGTCGGCTGCCGAGCCGCTGCCGTCGCCGTCTCCGCCGCGCCGGCGGGCCCGGACACGCTCGGCGTCGTCGGCACGGCTGTTGTGATCGTCGCCGTCGTCGTCGCGGTCCGTGTCGTCGCGGCCGTCACCGTCGCTCGACTCGCGGCCGTGTCCGTCCGTGCGGTCATCGTCCGCACCGGCGCGCTCGCCGGCGCCGACGGGGTCGGCCGTGGGCTCCGCGCCGTTCGGGCCGGCGTCGTTGGCACTGTTCACGATCAGGTCGACGAGGTCGGCCTTCTTCATCCGCTGGTAGCCGCGGAGCTCGAGAGTCGATGCGATCTCGCGCAGCTCCGCGAGTGCCTTGCGCTCGAGCAGGGTGCGGTCCATGTCGTTCTCCGTTGCTGCCGGCCGTGGGCGGCCGGCTTGATGATCGGGTGCCCGGTCAGTTCGACGTGAGCGCCTGCTGGTAGCGGTCCCAGTCGGACAGGAACCGCTCCAAGCCGGCGTCGGTCAACGGGTGGGACACCATCTGGTGGAACACCTTCGTCGGAAGGGTTGCCACGTCGGCGCCGGCCTGGGCGGCCTGCGCCACGTGCTGGGGGCTGCGCAGCGACGCGGCCAGGACCTCGGTGTCGTAGTCCTGGACCCGGAAGATGTCGCAGATCTCGGTGAGCAGTGCGATGCCGTCGTTGGCGATGTCGTCCACGCGGCCGAGGAACGGGGACACGTAGGTCGCCCCCGCGTGTGCCGCCAGTATCGCCTGCGGCGCGGAGAAGCACAGCGTCACGTTGGTCCTGATGCCGTCACGGGACAACTCGGAGCAGGCGGCCAGTCCGGCCGGGATCAGCGGGAGCTTGATCACGACGTTGTCGGCGATGGTGGCCAGCTTGCGGGCCTCCTCGAGCATTCCGGCCGTCTCGGTCGAAACGACCTCGGCGCTGACATCCCCATCGACCTCCGCGCAGATGTCCTTGATCATGGAGGCGAAGTCGAGCCCCTCCTTCGCGGCGAGCGTGGGGTTGGTCGTCACACCGTGGAGAACGCCCCATCGGTTGATCTCGCGGATCTCATCGAGGTTCGCGGTGTCCAGGAACAACTTCACGTGTGGCTCCCTGTCGCAACAGCGTCCGGCGCGCAACCGACGGTTGATCCCATGATCCGACCGGCTGACGGCGGGGGCGGATGTGGCCGCATGGCGGCGGGTCAACGGCGGTGTTCCCACGAACGCCGCCGGGCTTCCCGCTCCGGCGGGCGTGCTCGCTGAGCGCGCCCGGGTCGGGAACTGACCGCGTCACGCGGTGGCGAGATGCGCCCCGAAACCCGGAAAGTGCGTCTGCCGAGTGTGCCTACACACGGAGAACGACGGGAGTCCGGACACGACCCGCGACCGAGCGCCGCGGTGACGACACCATCATACTCGACGTCGCGGACACTGCACGCAACCTTCGCCCCCGGCGATCGCACACCCGTCGCGCGGACAGGCCAACGCCCCGCTGAGCTCGAAGCGGGCCGGGGCGACCTCGACCTCGTGGCGCGCACCGATCGCCGCAACGGCGTCGAGCATCGGCGCGCCGAACGCGCCGGCCGGGACGACCGCGGCCACCGAGGGACCGGCGCCCGACAGCCAGGCGTGCACGCCGGCGTCGCGCAGCTCGCCGAGCAGGGCGGCGGCCGCCGGCATCTGCGCGGCGCGGGCGGGCTCGTGCAGCAGGTCGGCAGCCGCCGCCACGTCCACGGGCCAGGTGCCGGTCAGGGCGGCGAGCACGTGTCCGGCGCGCGACGCCTGCGCCGCGGCCTCCGCCCGCGTCACCGTGTCGGGCAGCACGGCTCGCGCACCGCTGGTGGCCTGCCGCGTCTCGGGCACCAGGAGCACCGGCCGCAGGTGCGGGGCGGGGTTCACCCGCCGCACCACCAGCTCGTGGGCCTGCGCTCCCGGGTCGGTGCCGGCGACGCCGCCCACACAGGCGACGAGCCCGCCGAGCAGCGACGGCGCCACGTTGTCGGGATGGCCCTCGATCTCGGTCGCGAGCTCCAGGAGCCGGGGGTCGCCGACGGCGATGTCAGTCAGCGCGCGCGCCAGCACCAGACCGGCCACGATCGCGGCCGACGACGAGCCGAGCCCGCGCTCGAGCGGGATGTCGTTTGCGACGCGCAGCGCGACGTCGGGCACCGCCGCGCCGTGGCGGTCGCAGAACGCGACGAACGAGCGCCAGACGAGGTTGTCGTCGCCGTCGGGGACGGGGTCGCCCCGCACGATCACCACGCGGGAGGTCTGTTCGGCCCGGTCCACCGTCTGCACGGCGAGGTAGCGGTCCACGGCCAGCCCGAAGGCGTCGAACCCCGGCCCGAGGTTGGCCGAGGTCGCGGGCACCTGCACGGTGTGGTGACGCACGACCAAGCACCAGCCCCTGAGGAACGACGGACGGACCGCGCGAAGGGTAGTGCGGCCCGCCGCAGCGCCGGCTCGCCTCCCACGGCCTGCCGCCGGCTACGCCCCGCCCGGTGACGTCCTGGTCAGCTCGCGCGCCCGCATCAGGATGTCCTGCTCGGACAGGAGCACCGTGTCCGCCGCAGGGCCGAGCGGCAGGTAGGTGTCGGCCGACCGCACCGAGCCGACCGGCCCCCCGAAGCCGCCCTCGACCAGGCCGGCGACCACCGCGTCGGCGATCCCCCCTCCGGTGGCACGGCACTCGTCGGCGACCAGGACCCGCCCGCAGCGTTCGGCATGTGTGCGCAGCGCGTCCATGGGCAAGGGGCTGAGCCAGCGCAGGTCCAGCACCCGGGCCGTCAGCCCGTCCTCGTCGGCGAGCCGCCTGGCGGCCCGCAGCGACATCCGCACGCCGTTGCCGTAGGTGACCACGAGCAGGTCCGCCGGCTCGGCCCCGTGCACCCCCACCTCGCCGGGCAGCAGCACCTCGTCGACCGGCGGGTAGTCCGTGAGCCAGCCACCGTCCCCCGGCCGGTGCAGGTCGCGCTCGTGGTAGAGGGCGATGGGTTCGAGGAAGGCGACGACCCGGCCGTCGGTGGCGGCCATCGCGAGGCACCCCCGCAGCATGCGCGCCGCGTCCTCGCCACGCGACGGCACGGCCAGGACCAGCCCCGGGATGTCGCGGAGGGCCCCGACGCTGTGGTCGTTGTGGAAGTGGCCACCGAACCCCTTCTG
>CAZSQF010000280.1:0-4076 GCA_964608935.1 uncultured Actinomycetota bacterium
TGGAGGTCGAGCCGCCACTCGTGGCCGAGCTCGTGGCCGCGGTGGTGGACCAGCCGGCCGCGACACCGTCGTTGCAGTTCACCCTGTACGAGTTGGCCGAGCAGGGTGACGGCAGGCTCGATCTGGCCGGCTACCGGCAGCTCGGCGGTGTGGGCGGCGCGATCGCGACCCGGGCCGAGAACCTGTACCGGTCCATCGGTGACGCGCAGGACGTGGTGCGCCAGGTGTTCGAGCAGCTCATCGTCATCGGGACCGAGGGGGAATCCACCCGGCGTCCCGCCCCGCGCTCGGACCTGGCCCGACTCGCCCGCGGTCGCAGCCTCGACGGGGTGATCGACCCGTGGGTCCAGGCCCGATTGCTCAGCTACGACCGGCATCCCGAGACCCGGGAACCGACCGTGGAGGTCGCCCACGAGGCGCTGCTGCGTGAGTGGCCCCGGCTGCGCGGCTGGATCGAGGCCGACCGTGCCGCGATCGTCGCGGCCGGACAGCTCCGGGAGGCCGCCGCGAGCTGGGAGTCGCTGAACCGCGATCCGGATGCGCTCTACCGCGGGACGAAGCTCGAGACCATTCTGGAGCAGCTCGGTGGGCGGAGCGAGACGCTGCCAGAAGCCTCTCGGGAGTTCCTCGATGCCAGCCGGAGCGCCCGGGACCAGCGGCGCGCGCGCGATGAGGAGCGCATCGCCCGCCAGGCGCAGATCAACCGGCGGCTGCGCAGGCAACTCGCTGCACTGGCCGTGGCAACCATCATCGCCATCATCGGTGGGGTCGTTGCCCTCGACCAGCGCCAGCATGCCCAGGCCGAGGAACGCGCGGCAATTGCTCGTGAGTTGGCGGCCGCATCGGCGGCGGTCGTGGACGAGGATCCCGAGCTGAGCATCCTGCTCGCCCGTCAGGCCGTTGAGCACACGCGCCGCGCGGACGGGACGGTGCTGCCCGAGGCCGAAGGTGCGCTCCACCGGGCGGTCACCGCGTCTCGCGTCGTCCTGAGCGTGCCGGGCCTGGGCGGCAGCCTGGACTGGAGCCCGGACGGCACGGTGTTCGTGACCGAGGGCCCCGAGGAGAGCGGGGTGGTCGACCTCCGTGATGCCGAGACCGGCCAGTCGATCCTGGCCTTCACCGGCCACGACGCCGACATCAACGACGTGGCGTTCAGCCCCGACGGGTCCCTGCTGGCCACCACCGGTGACGATGGACTCGTCCGGGTCTGGGACCCGGACACAGGAGACATGCATGCCGAGGTCCGCGGCCGTGGACAGGCCTGGGGGGTGTCGTTCAGCCCGGACGGCTCCCGCGTGGCCGCGGGGTGGGTGGAGGAAGGCGTCGTTCGGGTCCTGGACCTGGCCACCCGTGCGCGCCCCCTGGAGATCCCCGCCCTGACGGTGCCCCTGGCGAACAGCACGTCGTTCAGTCCCGATGGCGAACGGCTCGCCATCGCGGATGCTGCTGAGGTCGTCGTGGTCGACGCCGGCACCGGTGACCGACTGCTGGCGTTCCAGACCGGTACGAACCCGTTCACCGAGGAGGTGCTCGCGGTCCGGTGGAGCCCTGACGGGCGGTGGATCGCGTCGGCCAGTCGCGGCCTGTCGACCCGTGTCACGGACGCCGAGACCGGCGATCGCCACCTCACCCTCGCCGGGCACACCCATGACGTCTACCAGTTCGACTGGAGTGCTGACGGCACCCGCCTCGCCACCGGTGCTCGTGACGGCACCGCTCGCGTGTGGGAGATCACCGAGGGCGGCGCTGTCGAGGTGGTCGCGGTAGCGGCACGGGAGGGCGCTGTCGGTGGCGTCGCCTTCTCGCCGGACGGGGAGCGGCTCCTCACCGGTGACGTGCGCGTCACCGCGGCCAGGATCTGGGACGTCGGGATCGCCGGCGGAGCCGAGTGGGCGAACCTTCCGACGGCGACACACGTGGCGGGGATGGCCGAGTTCACGCCGGCTGGCGACGCCGTCGTCGTGACCGGCGAGGGCGTGCCCGCGGTCGTCTGGGACCTGGCCACCGGAGAGCCACGGCGCAGGCTCGGTGCCGACGAGAGCGAGGCATGGGAGGTGGACGTGAGTCCCGACGGCGACCTCGTGGCGACGATCGGCCTGGACGAGCCGCCGCGGGTGCACGTGTGGGATCGGCGCTCCGGCGCCGAGGTCTTCACCGTCGAGGAGGTCGGCTTCCTCCCCGAACGGCTCGCCTGGAGCCCGGACGGTGACCTGCTCGCCGTCGCTGGATTCCCGTCGTCCGGCCTGGCCGGCAAGGTCGCGATCGTCGACCGCACCGGCGAGCGGGTCACCGAGCTGGTCGAGGATGCTGCCCACGCACCGCGGAACGTGGCGTTCGGCCCCGAGGGCGAGCGGCTGGTCACCCAGCGCCGCAGGCTCGGCCGCGACGACCCCACGCTCGACGGAGTCCGGGTGTGGGACTGGGCCAGCGGTGAGGTGCTCACCGACATCCCCGTGTTCGCCGACGTCATCGCGGTCGACCCGACCGGCACCCGTGTCGCTGTTGGCGAGGTCGCCGCCGGCGGCTCGGTCTGGGACGCCGTGACGGGGGAACGGCTGGCGACGTTGACCGGGCACAGCGGCGACATCTCCGGCGTGGCCTTTTCGCCCGATGGCGACACGATCGCCACGTCCGGGGCCGACGGCACGGTGCGGCTCTGGACGACCGAGACTGGTGCCGAGCAGCTCGTCCTCCACGGAAACGATGGCCCTGTCTCGTCTGTCGCCTTCAGCCCCGACGGTGACCGCCTCGTGTCCGTTGGCGTCGGCATTGCCCGGGTGTGGGCATTGGACCTCGACGACCTCGTCGACATCGCCGAGCGCCGGCTGACCCGCTCGCTGACCGACGACGAGTGTCGGCAGTACCTCCACGTCGAGGCGTGCGCCGACTAGCCGCGAAGGCGCCCACCAGCGGATTCGAGCGGGATCGGACCCGCTGCCACGCAACTGTCACGCCGTCCCGACGAGCCTGCCACCGGGCCGATTGATGCTTCCCCTGTCGAGATCGCCGCAGCAGCGGCAGACAGGGAGGCATCATGACATCGCACGACACCCCGACCAGGGAGGCGACCAGTTCCCTCGCCTGGCGGGAGGCCAGGGGCACCCGGACGGTCGCGACGCGAACCCGTGACGCACAGCGACTGCCAGACCCGCACCGTTCCTCGAGCTGGCTGGTCTGGGTCGGCATCGTCGCGGCCCTGGCCGCGGCCATCTGGCTGGTCATCGCGGGCGTGGCGGACCAGTCCGAGGCGGCACGCAGCGCCCGATCGGACCGGGCCTACAGCGCCCGGCTGCAGGGGCTGGCCGACCAGTACCTGGAGCCGTCCTCTCACGTCCGTACCGGATGGCCTCGACCTTTTGGTACAGGTCGTGCAGAGTGACGGCTCGCCCGGCGCGGTCGTCACCTCGTGGGGCGGCAGTCCGGGCAGCGGGCGTGGAAGGTGACGTCGACACCGAGCATCTCGAAGCCGTGGTGCTGGTCGGCTGGCAGGCGGGGGTCGTCGGCCTGGACGTCCAGCATCCGGCCGCAGTCCACGCAGATCAGGTGGTGGTGGCGCTCATCGACGTTCGGGTCGTAGCGCTTGCGCCCGTCTGCGTGGGGGATCTCGAGCAGCTCGCCCATGTCCACCAGCTCGTTGAGCGTGTTGTAGACGGTCGCGAGGCTGACCTCGGGCAGCGCCTCGCGGGCACGCGCGAACACCTCGTCCGCGGCCAGGTGCACGTGTTCACCCGCCATGGCCTCGGCGATGACGCGTCGCTGCGCCGTCAGGCGCCAGCCACGGTCTCGCAGGCGCGCCACCAGCGGTGCCACAGCAGCTCCTCGTGCGGAGTCCTCGTCGGTCCAACCGGCCCGAACGCTATCAGAATGGGGCTTGCTCCAAACCTCGAACTGTTCTAGGTTCGAACTCGCCGCACGTGGCGTGGTCGATCTGCTGGACTCGGGGTCGGCCTCGCCTGCCAGCCCAGGTGACACCAACAACTGTCGAGGAGCACATCGTGTCCGAGGACCAGACCACGCGCCAGGAGTGGGGCGCCCGGACCACGCCCCGCCTGCAGGGCAACGAGCACTGGTGGCCC
>CAZSQF010000281.1:0-1102 GCA_964608935.1 uncultured Actinomycetota bacterium
GAGTCCGGCCCGAAATCGTCCTTCGAGACGAACCCGACTGCCCCGGCTTCGCGGGCCGCGCTCTCGTACTCACTCGCGGAGTAGGTCGACAGGACCAGGATCCGGGCGTGTGACTCCGAGGCGACGATCCGGCGGGTGGCTTCCAGCCCATCGATCCCGGGGAGGTTGACATCCATCAGCACGAGGTCCGGGGCCAGGGAGGCGACCATTTCCACCGCCTCCTCGCCCGTCTCGGCCTCGCCGACCGCCTCGAACCCGTCGGACATGTCGACGACGAGCCGGGCCGCGGAGCGGAACGCGGCCTGGTCGTCGACGATGACGACACGATGTGTCTGTACGGGCGGGGCGGACATGCTCCCATGTTGCCCTCGGCGGACGACCGGCGCGAACCGGCCCGCATCCGGGCCCATGGTGTGGCCAGCACCACTACTTCGGCACGTCCTGCTCGGCCAGGTAGAGCAGGACGGCGCGAACCCGTCGGTGGACGTGGCCGTCCCCGACGGCGAGGTCGAGCTTCGAGAAGATCGAGTTGATGTGCTTCTCCACCGCCCGCTCCGACAGGACGAGCAAGGCGGCGATGCCCGCGTTGTTCCTGCCCTGCGCGACCTCGCCGAGCACCTCGAGCTCGCGTGGCGTCAGCCGTCCGAGCAGCGACTCCTGTCGGGCCATCCGGGCTTCGACCAGCGTGTCGACGACCTTCGGATCGATCACCGAGCCACCATCGGCGACGGTTCGGATCGCTCGGGTCAGCTCAGCCAGGTCCCCGACGCGCTCCTTCAGGAGGTAGCCGCGCCCCGCCGACCCTCGCTCCAACAGTTCGAGCGCCCAACCGGGCTCGACGTACTGCGACAGGACGACCACGCCGACCTGCGGGTGTGCGTCCCGGATCGTCTCCGCAGCCTGGATGCCCTCGTCGGTGTTGGTCGGAGGCATGCGGATGTCGGTCAGCACCACGTCGGGCTCGTGCTCGTCCACGGCTGCGAGCAGGGCCGGCAGATCTCCGCAGTCTGCCACGAGCACCAGGTCCGGCTCTGAACCGAGAAGCAGCTTCATGCCCTCGCGGACGAGGTAGCTGTCCTCCGCCAACACGAGCCGCAGCCGC
>CAZSQF010000281.1:1202-4060 GCA_964608935.1 uncultured Actinomycetota bacterium
AAGCGGCGGTCGACGAACCGTTGGATGCGCCGTCGAGCTGGCTGGAACAGTGCCGCCACGGCGAGCGTCGACAGGGCGACGACCAGTTCGTTCGAGGTGCTGCCGGTGATGGCGGGCACCGTGGTCCCGAGCGTGACCGCCCCGACGGCGTAGACCGCCACGAGCACCACGCTCAGCGCGACGTAGGCGACCGTGCGGCTGAGGATCCGGTCGATGTCGTACAGCCGGTAGCGGAGGACCGCGATGGCAAGGCCGATGGGGAGACCGGCGAACGCCGCGAGGACCACGATGTCCCTCGCGACCCGGGCCGCGCCGACGCTGTCGGCCAGGTAGAGCTCGTTGAGCGGCAGGAAGACGAGCAGCACCGCCGCCGGCAACGCGACCCACTTGAACTGTTGGCGCTCGGCCGGGGTTGCTCGCCGGAACCGAAGGACGACGCTGACCCCGATCGCCGCCACGATCGGGAAGAACAGCGGGTCGACGATGGTCGTGACGAGTGCCAGGCTCGCGGCTGCTCGGGGGACACCGAGCGGGTTGTCGATCTCGGGGAACGCCGGCAGTGGCCCGGGGCTCAGCATCTCGACGAGGGTCAGGGCGATCACGGCCGCCACGAGGAGGCCGACCAGGATCCTCCATCGGCGGGAGAGCAGTCTTCCGTTCGGGAAGATCAGCGCGAGGTACATGGTCATCATCACGAACGGTGGCAGGAACAGCACCACCCCGAGGAGTCCTGCCCACTGGGCCAGGGGCGTCGCCGTGGTCCCGGTCAGCACCGCGTGGTGTGCGTAGCCGTGCGCGAGTTCGGAGGCGCTGAACAGGCACGCGCTGACCAGGAACAGCCACCCGATCGGGTGTCGTCGACGCCGCACTGCCACCACTGCGCCGACCGTGGCGATGACCGCGTACACCGCGAGGAAGGTGAACTCGGTCGCGAGCGGATCGGGGATGCTGCCGTGGGGTGTCGCGACCACGCTGGGCGAATACCTCGCCGCCGCGAGCGCAACCGACAGCGTCGCGAACCACAGGACGCCGACGATCAGCGTCGAACGTGGCCGGGGGGCCGCCTCAGGTGCCTTCACGCCGGAAGCGTGCCCGATCGGCGTTCCGGGAACGTTACGGCTCACCACTCCGTCAGCTGCCAGATCTCCGGTTCCTGGTAGGGAGCCTCACCGATCTCGGCGAACTGGGCAACGGCCAGCTTCATCAGTTCCATCGATCGGTCGTGATCGCCAGCCCGGTGGTGCGCGTCGGCGAGGTTGTTGAGCAGGGCCGCACGCCGGTGCCGGTCGCCCTGCTGATCGCAACGCTGCAGCGCTGTGGTGAGCAGCCGCACCGCACGATCGCTGTCACCGGCATCCGCGGTGGTCAAGGCGAGGTTGTTGAGGGCGGCGATGTAGGCGGTCGGGTCCTCCACGGTGGCGGCCAGGGCTGCGGCATGTTCGAGGTGGCGCTGGGCGTCGGCGACGTGGCCGCGTTGCCGGGCCAGCAGTCCGGCGACGTTGCGTGCCTGGGCCATCGCGTAGTGGTCTCCCGCCGTCTCGGCGAGCCGCAGGGCCGCCTCGGCATGGGGTGCCGCGAGCTCGGGGTTACCTGCCGTCAGCTCAAGCAGGCCGAGGTCGGCGGTGACCCGCGCGGCGAGCGCACCGTCCTGGCCATCCACCGCTGCCAGTGCCGTTTCGAGGTGTGCGCGGGCCGTCGCCCAGCCGCGACGCCTCAGGTGTAGCGCACCGAGCTCGTGCTCGATCGCCGCGAAGGCGAGAGGGCTGGCCGCGTGGGCGGCGGCGGTCTCGTAGGAGGCCAACGCCGCGACGTAGTCGCCGTCGAGCACCTCGAGCCGGGCGAGTCGAGCATGCACCGAGGCGGGATCGGGGGGATCGAGGGCCAACGCTTGCTGGTAGTGCTGGCGCGCCTCGGCGTTGGCGAAGACGGCACACGCCTCATCGCCGGCCCGCACCGACCAGACCGCGGCGTCTTCGTCGCGTCCGCCCAGCCGCGCGTGTTCCGCGATGATCGCAGCCGGGTGGTTGCCCGGCCGGGAGCGAGCTGCCATCGCTTTGGCGACCCGGGCGTGCAGCAGGCGGCGCCGTACCGCGTTCGTGTCCTCGTAGGCGATCGTGCGGATGCGGTCGTGCGCGAAGTCGAACCCCGCCTCACTCGACCGAAGCAACCCCTGTTCGACGAGCTCCTCGAGTCCTGCCGTCGTCTCCTCGACGGTCCGGCCGGCAACTCGCCGAACGAGGTCCTCGTGGACGTCGCGGCCGGCGACCGCGATCGCCGTAGCGACCTGGCCTGCGGTGTCCGACAGGGCAGCCAGGCGGCCACGGACCAGCTCGCGGACCCCGCTCGGGATCGGCCAGTCCCCGTCCGGTCCGGGTTGCCTGTCAGCCAGCCACCGGGTGTACTCCACGACAGCCAGGGGGAGCCCGTCGGCTTCCTTCCAGACGCGTGTGGCCAGCTGGGACAGGTCGTCCCGGTCGCTGAGTGCCGCGCGGACATAGGCGGTGACCGCCGCCTCGGTCAATCGATCCAGTCGGAGGACCAGCCGTTCGTCGCTGGAGCCGGCCAGCCGCTGCGCCAGCTGAAGGTGCCCGGGCTCGTCGTCCCGACAGGTCAGGATCAGCGACAGACGGTGCTGGGCGAGCCGGTTCGCGAGGTGGATGACGAGGTCCCGCGTCGCCTCGTCGGCATGGTGGAGATCCTCCAGGAGGATCACACGCGTCCGCCGGTCGGCCAGCACGGTGGACAGGACATGTGCGATGGCATCGAGGAGTCGGACCTGAGCACCCGGCCGCTCTGACCGGCTCCGGCACTCGAAGTAGCCGGCTACGACGCAGTCCGTCTCTTTGTCGACCGGGCCG
>CAZSQF010000282.1:0-4055 GCA_964608935.1 uncultured Actinomycetota bacterium
GCCGAGCAGCTGCTTGGCGCGGTTGGCGACGACCTCGTTGACGTTCATGTTGGTCGAGGTGCCCGACCCGGTCTGGAACACGTCGACCGGGAAGTGGTCGTCGAGGTCGCCGGCGATGACCTCGTCCGCCGCGCGGCGGATCGCGTCGGCGACCTCGGCGTCGATCACCTCCAGCTCCTCGTTGGCGGTGGCCGCAGCCCACTTGAGCATGGCGTGCGCGTGGACCACCTCGGCCGGGATCGGCTGCCCGGAGACCGGGAAGTTGTCGACCGCACGCTGGGTCGACGCACCCCACAACGCGTCCATCGGGATCTCCATCTCGCCCATCGTGTCGCGGGCCGTGCGGAACTGCTCGGTCATCGCCTGCCTCACGCGGTGTGTCGGTGCGACCGGACGGGCCGCCCGTCGCAGTGTCCAGGTTAGACAGTCGAGCACCTCCGCTCCGAGCCGCAGCCCGCGCCGGCCCGTCCGCCGCACCGGTACCGTCGGCACCGTGTCGATGCCTCGAGGGGCCTCCTCTGGATCAGCATTCGGACGCGGGCGCGCCGCCGCCCGGGCCACCGCCCCCGCCATGGGAGCGCCGGCGCCGCACGCGCCGGCGTGTCCTGTTGGTCGTCGCCATCGCCGTTTTGGTGCTGGCGCTGCCGGTCGGGCTGCTCGTCGCGGCCGTGCTGATGACCGACGACGAGGGCGCGGACGCCGAACCTCCGGCCACGGCCCCTGACGCCGAGGACGACGACGCGTCCGGCCCGGACGACGAGCGGACCGAGCGCGACGATCCGGGGCCCCCACCGGCCGACGAGGAGCTCGAGCCGCCGGATCCGTCGGCGTTCGACGGCGTGGATGCCGTCTTCGCCCGGCTGCTGGTCGACATCGACGCCTCGGAGCGCGCGATGATCGCGTTCCAGGATGGTCTCCAGGAGGCCTTCGAGGAGCTCGGGCTCGAGGACGCCTCCGAGCTCGTGGCCCGGGTCGAGACGCTGGCCGGTGACGGGGTGGCCCGCCTCGCCGACGTTCGTGAGCGGTTGGAGGACCCGCTCGACGACGCCGGCGCGGAGGCCGTCCGCGTCGAGTACGTCGACCACCTGGACGCGTGGATGCGCTACATGGAGGCGGTCGAGGACCAGCCGACGCTGCTCGACCCCGACGTCGACAGCTCGCGCTACCTCCTGGCGATCAACACCTCGGCCGAGGCGTTCGCCCGGACCCTGGAGGACGCGCTGCCCGACGACATCGACGACGAGGTCGCCGCCTTCGCGGACGGGATCCTGGACCGCGGCTTCCGTGTCGACACCGAACCTCAGGCGTGACGGCGCGACCGACCGCCTGGGGGGCATGCGGTCACTCGCCCCGTCGGATCAGCGCCCATGCCGTCGGCACGATCGCGGCGGCCAGCGCGATCTTGAACGCGTCGCCGATGAGGAACGGGACCACGCCGGCGGTGATGGCCCCGCCCAGGCCCATGTCGAAGAACAGCGCCAGCACGGTCACGCCGCAGGCGTAGATGATGAGGTTGCCGAGGATCATCGCGGCGACGACCTGCACCGGGCCGCGGGCGAACCCACGCTCCGCCAGCGCTCCGAGCACGGCGGCTGCGAGGACGAATCCGGCGATGTAGCCGATCGTCGCGCCACCGGTGACGGCGAACCACGGCACGCCGGCGACACCCGCCGCCAGGTAGGCCAGCGACCCGATCGTGGCCCGGCCGGCCCCGAGGACGATGCCCCCGAGGAGCACCGCGAACGTCTGCCCGGTGATCGGCACCGGCGTTCCCGGCAGCACGATCGAGACCTGTGCCGACGCCGCGATCGCGAGCGCGAAGCCGAGCACGAGCAGCACGTCGCGGATCCGTTCGCCGGGGATCGCGTCGGACAGGACCCGCACCTCGGCGGACGCGGCAGGGCTCGTCATCGGTGGCCTCCAGTTGGCCGGTGGTGACCGAAACCTAGACGCCGCCCGCGTCGCAGCGAAGCCGTCGCGTGTCGGAGGCCCGTCCGCCGCCCGGACCGACGCGGGGTTCGAGGTCGCTGCCGCCGTCAACCGCTGGATCGCGGCGGTCGAGTGGGTGGTCGAGTCGCCGGTCGACGCCGCGGTTGTCGATCTCGCCCTGGCCGGCCCGGTGTCTGCCTCGTCTCCATGCTCCACGCCGCGGCGCCGCGCACCCAGGTGATCGTCCTGTCGCCGCTGAGCGCGATCGACCTCGCGTCGGTCACCTCGACGTGGATGCGTGTGCGTGCCGCCGCACGTTGTCGAGCAGGTTCGCCACCGCGTCGCGGACCTCGGCCTCCGCGAGCGGCAGCTCGGGAAGCGGCCGTGGGCTCACGGGTCGGGGGCCGGCCCTCATCGAGCCGGGCCAGTGTCAACAGCGACGTCAGCACACGGCTCGAGCGCTCGCGCACGAGGTTGGTCATCAGCCGGTCGCGTGCCCGGCGTCGGCCTCGCGAAGGAGCGCCTCGACCGACGCGCGGATCGCCGCGAGCGGGGTGCGCAGCTGGCGGGCGGCGTCATCGAGGAACCAAGCGGGTCCGCGCCTCGGCGTCCTGGGCCTGGGCGAGGGCGGCTCGAGCACGTCCAGCATCTGGTCGTAGGCGACCGCCATGCGTCCGAGCTCGGTGTCGGGGTGTCGGGGTGGAGCCGTTCGCCCGGCTGACCGGTGGCCGTCGGGCCGGCTGCCGCGACCACCTGCTCGAGCGGGGCCATCGCTGCGACGGCGGCCCCGATCGCCAGCGCGTCGGCCGGGGTCGCCGCGTCCCGCGCCAGCACGAGGCAGCAACCTCGAGGATCAGCCCCGAGCACGAGGTCCCGCGCACGAGGACCTCGTTGGTGACCGCTCGGGCACGCACGCATCCGGAGCCGTTGATGCCGGCGTCAGCTGGGCTCGCCGGTCTTCGTTGAGCCGGCGCAGGGGCTGGACGCGACGATCCTCGAAGGGCAGCTCGTCCAGGTCCCCGAGCCACCGTTCGGCGCGAGCGGTCAGCTCGCCCAGGGCGCGGCGCACGGCCGCCTCGCGGACCCCGACTTGTTCTCCCAGCTACATGAACGCCTGCCAGGTGATGTCCTCGCCGCCGCGTCCGGCGCTCGGGTCACGCCGGCCAGACCCGCGACCACCTACTCGGCGGTGACCACGAATTCGTTGGCCGGGTAGCGGCCCAGCACCTGGCAGCCGTCATCCTGGCCGAGGCGGACGACCGCGCCGCCCTCGTCGACCTCGCGGTCGAACCGCTCGATGCGCCAGAGCCGGTCGAGCGGGATGTGTGGGCGGTGGGTCGGGAGCCGCGACGTTGTCTGCTGCCGCGCGGGTCAGGCGAGGCGGGCGGCGGCGAAGGCGAGGGCGACCGCGCTGAACAGCGCCCCGATCATGCTGAAGAACAGCAGCCGGGTCTGGGCGTTGATCTCGGTACGGAGCGTGGCGAGCACTTCTTGAACTCGCGCGTTGAGCTCGTGCCGGAGCAGATCGAGGTCGTGCTTGGTTGCCACGTCCGCCCAGCCGCTGGGTGGTAGGCGCTCCATGAGCGTTCTCGCGTGGTCGGCACCGAGCTGCTCGATCAGCCTCGTGTACAGCTCGAAACGGGAGTGCTCGTCCGCGGCCATGATGCCTCCAGCAGCGCGCGTCGACAACCGCGCGGAAGCATGACGCACAACGGCCGGGACGCTGCGCCGAGCTGCGCTGCCGCTGTGGACGACGCCACGGCGAACCAGCCGTGAGGCAGGTCGCGGCGTGCTAGACCGGCCGATCGCCGGCGAGCTCGGCGACCTCGACCAGCACATCGGTCAGAAGGTAGTCCTTGGGGGTGAACACGGCCGCGACGCCGGCGTCGCGCAGCTTCGCCGCGTCCGCCGCCGGGATGATCCCGCCGGCGACCACCGGCGCATCGTGACCCTCGGCGCGCAGCCCCTCCACGACCTGTGGCACGAGCGCGAGGTGCGACCCGGACAGGATCGACAGGCCGACGAGATGGACGTCCTCGTCGACGGCCGCCCGCACGATCTGGGGCGGGGTGAGTCGGATCCCCTCGTAGACGACCTCCATGCCGAGGTCGCGGGCGCGGATCGCC
>CAZSQF010000283.1:0-4031 GCA_964608935.1 uncultured Actinomycetota bacterium
CGTGGAAGTGCCCTCCGGGGCCGTGAGTCTGGGTCTTGTCGAGGAACTCAGTCGCGGGCGGAGGGCACCGTGCGGGTGGACGCTATCAGGGTGGCGGAACGGGTCCGTGTAGCCGATGGCGGCCGGCAGATCGCCTCGCAGGTCGGCACGCATCTTGTGGGTCGTCTCGCCGAAACACTCGGCGTGCCTTCGGTGCTGTCGGGCGCGATGGCGGGCACGGTGCAGCGCCGCTCCCGCCACGACCGCGGCCGGGTGCTCACGCAGATGGCGTTGACGCTGGCGGCGGGCGGCGGGCGGCCGGTGCATCTCGGATGTCGCGGTGCTGCGCAACCAGCCGCGGCTGTTCGGCGAGGTCGCGTCGGACGCGACGGTGTGGCGGGTGTTCGACGCGATCGACGAGACGGCGCTCGAGCGCATCCGTGGCGCGCGGGCGCAGGTGACCGCCGGCTTGGTCGACCGGCTGGAGGCCGATGAGCTGGTCCTGGATGTGGATGCGTCGCTGTTCGAGGTCCACTCCGAGAACAAGGAGGGTGCGGCACCGCACTTCAAGGGCGGGTTCGGGTTCCACCCGATGCTGGTGTTCGCCGAGCCGGCAGGGGTGCCGCTGGCCGCCCGGTTGCGGCCGGGCAACGCCACCGCCAACGACGCTGCCGACCAGCTGGCCGTGGTCGATGATGCGATCGCGGCGCTGCCGCCGGTGTGGCAGGCCGGGCCATCATGAGGGTGACGACCCTGGCCTGGTGGAGCGGCAGCTGGGGGTGCGCACCGACCTCGCCGGCTACTCGCACGAGATGATCGGTGGGCTGGCTCGACGGAACCTCAAGTTCTCGGTGGGGATGCCCGCAAACGAGGTGTTCGACGGCCATATCCACCGTCTACGGCATACCGATTGGTCCCCGGCGATCGACGCCGATGGCCGCCCACGTGATGGTGCGCAGGTGGCCGAGCTCGACGTGGTGCCCGACTGGATGCCGCAGGGCACCCGGGTGATCGTGCGGCGTGAGCGGCCCCACCCGGGCGCGCAGCTCAAGCTGTGGGACCACAACGGCTGGCGCCACCAGGTCATCGTCACAAACCAGCCCGGCGACCCTGCGGTCCTCGAGGCCCGCCACCGCGGCCACGCCCAGGTCGAGAACCGCATCAAGCAGCTCAAAGACATCGGCGAGGCCCGCTTCCCCTTCACCCGCCTCGTCGCCAACGCCGCCTGGCTGCAGCTCATGCTCGTCGCCGCGCCGCTGCTGGGCGCCTACCAGCGGCTCGCCACCCTCACCCCCGCTCCCGGCTGACCACCCCGCACCGGCACGGCGGGCGTCGCTCGCCGATCTCGTGCTGCACGGTTCCCCCGTGGGAGGACCCAGTCGTGTGCCTGACCGGTGATATCGGCGATGCATTCGAGGTCGGCGTCGTAGTGCAGCAGGGTGAGTCCGCCCCGACTCGGCGAACAGTTCCTGCAGGGTCGCCCGAACCTGATGCACAGCGGCCGGCGAAGCACGGTGGAGCCTCCGACATGCCCGGCGCGGTTCGCGCACCTCGGCAGTCGTCGGAGAGTCCCGCCCAGGGCCACCGGTTCAGCCGACCCGTGCCCGCATCCGGCACGCTCATCCACGTCGCCGCCGATCGGCTGTGGCCGCGACCCGGATCGGCAGCGCGGGCCGCCTCGCTTCAGACGAGTTCGGCGAAGACGACGAGGTTGTCGTCGTAGCTGCGCATCTGTCGGTCGAAGCTTCCTCCGCAGGTGATCAGCCGCAGCCCAGCGTGGTCGAGATCGCCATAGACCGCCCGGGTGGGGAACACGTCCTTGGCGAACTGTTCGACATGCGTGACACGGAACCGTGCCGTGCTGCCGTCCTGTCGGGTGATCGCGATCTCATCGCCTGTCGACAGCTCCCGCAGGTCGAAGAAGACGCCTGGCTGGCCGCCCCAGTCGACATGGCCCGCGATGATCGCCGGACCGAGCTCTCCCGGTCGTGGCGCACCCGTGTACCAGCCAGCTGGGAACCCGCTCGGCGGCACCTCCAAGGTCCCATCGGTCTGCAGCCCGAGGTCCACCAACTCGGAGTCCACCCCGATCGAAGGGATCTGCAGACGTACGGGGGCGGCCGCGACCATCGCCGCTGGGTCCGTCGCGGGTGCGGACTCGGGCTGCGTCGTCACCGGCGGCCCAGGCGTGCTGGACGCCTCGAGCGGGGGCTCGCTTGCCCGCCCGATCTGCGGTGTCGTAGTCGCGCCCGTGTCGTTCATAGAGCTGGGGGCGGTCACGACTATACCGACGCTCATCACGGCGACCAGCAGCAGCCGCTGGCTCGGCTGCAACCGGCTCGCGACGCGCTGCCGTTCGCGCATCGTCAGACCTGGCCACGCCGTCGAGCGATGACACCCACCGGGCCAGCGACCATGAGGAGCATGAGCACGGCAGCGAGCAGCAACGGGAGTCCGCTGGTGGCTGCTGCGGCCGGCCCGCCCCCAGCAGCGACCGCTCCATCCGGAACGTCTTGGACCTGGCCGGTCGTGTCGTCATCGCCCGTGGTGTCGTCGGCCCCGTCCGTGGTGTTGTCCGCGTTTGTGGTGTCTTCAGCGCTCGTGGTGTCGTCGGTCCCGTTTGTGGTGTCGTCTTCAGCGCTCGTGGTGTCGTCGGTCCCGTTTGTGGTGTCTTCAGCGCTCGTGGTGTCGTCGCTTCCGTTTGTGGTGTCGTCGGTCCCGCTTGTGGTGTCGTCGTCGGCAACGGGTGTCGTGCACGCCGCGTTGGTGATGGTGTTGCTGTCCATGGTGACGGAGTCATTGCGTGCCAGAGCCCTGCCCTCGAGCGTCGCGCCGGTCTGCAGCGAGATGGAGGTCAACGCCATGATGGTGCCGACGACACTCGAGGTGGTTCCGAGGGTCGCCGAGCTTTCGACCCGCCAGAAGACGTTGCACGGGTCGGCGTCGTCGGCCATCACGACCTGACTGCCACTTTCGAAGATCAGGGAGCTCGAGGCCCGAAAGATCCATACGTCGTCCGCTCCGCCGCGGAGGATCAGCTGCCCGCCGCTGGCGAGGTTCAACGCCCCGCCGTCGTAGACACCCGGACCGAGGTCCCCGCCGTCTAGTTGGGGGCCAACCATCGCGGTCTGGGCGCGGCTTGCAGCGTCGTCATAGGCAATGACCAGATCCGCCTGGGCGTCCAGGGCGACCTGATTGGCGTCGTGGACGGTGCCGCTGGTCTGCGTGATCGTTCCATTGTCTGTCAGGTTGGGTAGCGTGCCGTCGCCCGGGTGAATGCCGATGTCGCCGGCGATGGTCGTCAGTCCCGTGTTGGTGACCTCCTGGCCAGCCAGCACCGCGAAGCTTTCGGCGTCTCCGAGGTTGACCGGGTGTTCGTCCGCAAGCGACGCCGTGCTGCTCGCGAGCATGGCGAGCAGGACGAGCGGCACGATGACCGTGAGGGGGCGAAGGGAGGCGGCCGGCGGTCGTCTCGTCGTGGCGTGTGGCGTGCGTTTCATGGTGTCCCCGCTGCTTGGTGGGGCCATCCGTGGGAGTTCGACGCTGTCATCACCGATGGCGCGGAGGTCGTCACCTGCGCCGTCTGCTGAAGCCGAAGCCTCCGAAGACGAGGAACAGGACGACGACGAGGATGATCCAACCTGTGGTGGTCATGAGTGCTCCTTGCTCGTCGGCGACGACGGCGCTCCACGTGGCGGCCACGAGGACCAGCGACGGTGTTCAGACATCTCGCCGGGTGTCACGGGAGTGACACGGATGCGGACCGGTCGATGCTGGCGCCGGGCGGGTCGTCCGTGCCGTCGACGGAGCGAAGGCCGTCCATCGCGTGCTGGTACGCGCGCGTCAGCAGCCACGCCTGGGCGCTGTCCCGGTGAGGATCGAAGTGGATGGCGTCATCGAGCACGTCGGCGAACGTCTCTTGGGTCACCGCCTCGGATCGCGAGGCGTCGCGCAGGACGCGGCGGACGTTGACACGTACGAGACCGGCCATGCGGCTCTGGAGTGCGACGAACGCCTCTTGGTTGCCGCGTGCGACCGCCAGCAGCAGTGCC
>CAZSQF010000284.1:0-4030 GCA_964608935.1 uncultured Actinomycetota bacterium
GCGGCCTGGCTGAGGATCCCGACCACGAGCCCGCCGGCGAACGCACCGTTGACGTCGTCGAGGCCGCCGACGAGCGCGGCCGCCAGCGACGGGACGAAGAAGGCCGTGGTCATGAACCCGGGCGTGAACGCCCCGAAGGAGGGCTGCACCAGCAGGGCGGCGATGGCGGCCAGCACGCCGCCGGTCGCCCACACGAAGCTGGACACCCGCGCCAGGGACACCCCGACGAGCCGGACGGCCGTGGGGTCCATGGCGGCGGCCTGCACGCCGAGGCCGAAGTCGGTGCGGCGCAGGAACCGGGTGAGGCCGACACCCAGCGCGGCCACGACCACGACGGACAGGATCTGCGTCGGGCTGACGAACACCCCGGCGACGCGGGGGCCGAGCCCGTCGATGGGCGGCGGCAGCGTCCGGGGGCTCGCGTCCCAGGCCAGCAGCTCGACCGCGATCAGCAGCAGCATCAGCCCGATCGTTGCGACGGCGGCGGCGAGCCGGGTGCCGTCGACCATGCGGGCGATGACCAGGCGCTCGAACCCGTACGAGACCGCCCCGCAGGCGGCGATCGCGACGAGGGCACCGACCGCCCACGGCAGGCCCGCCTCCACGAACGACCACGTGACGAGCAGCGCGAACGTGCCGATCTCCGGCGCGGCGAAGTTGACGACCCGCGACCCGCGGTACACGAGCACGAGGCCCACGGCGAACAGCCCGTAGATCGCGCCCACGACCACGCCGTGCACGAGGACCTGCAGCATGGTGTCCCTCCCCTACCCGAGCGTCGGCGCGCAGTAGCGCGTGGTGCCCCACACGAGCCCGCTGTCGCGCTCGCTGGTGCGCTGCGCGAAGAACGAGAACGCCCCGGCATGGCCGCCGCGCGAACGCCGGTCGGCGAAGTCCACGGGGCACGCGGGGTCGACCTGGGACCGGTAGCCGTCCAGCATCATCCCGGCGAAGCGGTTGCGGTTGCAGTCCGGCCCGCACGCCTCGAACATCTGGTGCAGCACCCGGTTGCCGACCCACACCTGCCAGAGGATGTCGTTGGGGCGCACGCCGGGCCGGTACTCGCGGTAGGCCTCCTCGAAGCGGGCCATCTCCGCGTCGAAGCCCCACTCCGGGAACGCGCCGCCGTAGCCGCCCGGGGCGTAGCTCGGCCACGTCGCCACGCCGTCGATGGGCTCGTCGACCGCATCGTCCGACAGCACGTCGAGGGTCGTCTGGAACGGGAACACCACCCAGCGGGGCCGGTAGCCCTGGTTGGCGGACTGCTGGATGATCTGGGCCGCGTTGAGCGCGTTCTCCCAGATCCAGACGACGTCGGCCTGCTGGCGCTGCAGCTCGGCGATCTGCTGCGAGTACACGCCCTGGCCGTTGTTCACCGGCAGGTCGGCGACGGGCTCGACACCGCGCCGCTTCAGCTCGGCGACGCCGGCCGCCCGTCCCGGGGCCCAGTTCTCCGACTGGCGATACAGGATGCCGATGCGCCGGTCGCCGTAGGTGCTGCCGATGTGCTCGCCGAACGCCCTGCCGGTCAGCTCCACGCTGGGGCTGAGGGTGAACGCGTACGTCGATGCCTCGGCCGGCTCGGTGGCGATGTGGTGGAGGTAGAGCATCTCGTTCTGCTCGGCCCAGTTGCGCACGGCCGGGATCTGGTCGAACCCGATCCCGCCGAGCAGCAGGAACGGGTCCCGCGAGCGGCACGTCTCGGCGGCGGTCACGGCCTGGTTGGGCGAGTAGGCGTCGTCCTCCCACTCCATCTCCACCCGGCGGCCGTGGATGCCGCCGCCGTCGTTGACCATCTCCCAGTAGACGTTGAGGTCCTGCTCACGCGTGTCGAACGCGCTGCCCAGCGTCAGCGCGGCGTGGCCGCACAGCCGGATCACCTCGTCGCTGATCCCGACCACCTTGGCCTCGTCGGAGTACAGGTCGGCCTCGCGCGGGCCGGTGTCCTTCGGCTTCGGCGCCTGCGTGGTCTGCCGGGGGGAGGGTTCCGTCGCCCGCGTCGTGGGCTCGTCCTGCGTGGGCGTCGTCCCCGTCGGCGGCTGGCCCGCAGGGGCGTCGCCGGACGACTCGCCCTGCGCCACGGGCGAGGCGGTGTCCGCGGGCGCCGTCGCACGCGCGGTCGCGGACTCCGAGGCCGTCCGTGCCGACGTCGCCGCGTCGCCGGGAGTCGCCTCGTCCGGGATGTCGTCGATCGCGACGTCGGCCGTGCGCTCGGGCGGGTCGAGGGCGACCGAGACGCTGGCGACGAACACCAGGCTCGCCGCCAGGGCAACCGCGTTCGGTCGCACCGCGATTCCCATCATCGGACCTCCCTCTCACGCCGGCTCCCACCGGCGGCCTCCCGAAACCCGTGCTGTCTTGAATTTCGCCAACTCGTGGGGGGATTCCTCCCGGTGTTGCCCAACAACCGCGCCCACTTCGTTGTGGAATCCACAGTCATCGGCGTCGCCTGGCCCCGGCCACCAGCAGCGCCACCAGGGCGGGCAGGGCCAGCCCCCCACCCGTTGCCGGGGTCGTCGTGCCGGCCCGTGACGGGGCTGGGGGTGCGGTGGTCCGGCCCGAAGCCGACGGCGGCGACGCCGGGGTGGCGGGCAGGTCGGCCTCGACGCGGGCGAGGAAGGCCGCCCAGTCGTCGACGATGTCGGGCGCCACGCGCAGGTCGTTGTGGGAGGTGTGCGGCCACACACGGTTGACATCAGCGCCCTGCAGGCGGGGGCTCTGGGCGTCCTCGGGGCCGTAGAACACGTCGCCGACGCCCGTGCCGTCGTACACCGTCATCCCGCGGGTGGGATCCGGCGCCTCGCCGTGGGCGTTGAGCCGGGCCAGCCAGCGCGTGCCGGGCGCGATCTCGTCACAGCCGTAGTAGCTGTCCTCCGCGCCCCGACAGACCGTCGTGCCGTGGTTCGCACCGGCGATCGCGACGACAGCCGCCACGCGGCCGCGCAGGCCCGGGTCGACGACCATGGCCCGCCGCACGATGGTGACGCCCAACGAGTGCGCGACGACGTGGACCCGCCGCGCCCCGGTGTACGCCTGCACGGCGTCGAGGAACGCGATCAGGTCGGCAACGTTGACCTCGTTGCTCTGGGGGTTGCCGGACACCCCGGCCTGTGGGTGTTCGGCGACGTACGCCGCCTCGCCGCCGTCGTGCGCGACGGGGGCGCTCCCCCCGACGTAGCCGAGGCCGCCGTACGACAGGGCCCACAGCTCCTGGTCGGTGTAGCCGGCCGTCTCCTCCAGGCGATCGCGGACCACGTACCAGTTCTGGGCGTCGGCCTGGTTGCCGTGCACGAACACGATCGGGACGCGCTCCAGGGGCGCGCCCCGCCGGATCCCGCCGAACCCCCCGAGCGGGAACCCGTACTCCGCGTCGTCCGGCGGCGTGAAGTCGTCGGCGAACAGTACGGGGGCCGGCCCGGTCGGGTCCCGGTGCCCGTTGGCGTGGTCGGCATACGCGACGGACGGCACGACGGCCAGGGCCGCGACCGTGGCCACCGTCGCGGCTCGCCACCACCGCATCGGACTCCCTCCCGACGTGCGCCGCCGCCGGCCAGCTGGCCGGCGGCGAGGTGGAGGGGGACCTCGTCGCGGCCACCGAACGTGGCGGTCAGCGAATCGTCAAGCGTTCGGGCCCGTCTTCGTGGAGCACACGACCCCACCGGGATGCCGGCCGTTGGATCCACAACGCGCCGGCGATCAGATCTCGTCGGCGTCGGCGAGGTCGTCGGCGAGCTGCTCGGCGTCGATGCGCCCGCGGAGCTTGTCGCGGCCCCGCTCGACCGACCCCATGATCTTGGCCAGCACGACCTCGAAGTTGGCGAGCTTGGCGTCGACGTAGTCCTCGGCCTCGAGCCGGATCTGCCGGGCCCGCTCGCGGGCGTCCTCGACGATGCGCTCGGCCTCGCGGTTCGAGGCCTGCACGACCTCGGTGCGGGCGATCAGCCGCGAGCGCTCGGCGCGGGCCTCGTCGACGATGCGCGCACCCTCGGCGCGGGCCGCGTCGAGCACGTCGTCGCGCTCCTTGATGACC
>CAZSQF010000285.1:0-4026 GCA_964608935.1 uncultured Actinomycetota bacterium
GACCACCTCGACGCGGGTTCGGTGGCCTCCCCCTACCGCGAGACCGAGGGAATGGCCGACGGGTCGGACGCGATCGCGGACTGGCCCCTGCTCAACGCCATGGTCAATGTGGCGTCGGGCGCGGCGTGGGTGTCGATCCACCACGGCGGCGGGGTGGGGATGGGCCGATCGATCCACGCCGGGCTGGTCACGGTCGCCGACGGGACGGACCTGGCGGCGGCCAAGCTCGCGCGGGTGCTGACCAACGACCCGGCCACCGGCGTGATCCGCCACGTCGACGCCGGATACGAGCGAGCGGTCGAGGTCGCCGCCGACCGGGGCGTGCGCACGCCGATGCAGGAGGGCCCGTGACCGTGCTCGCACGCAGCTTCGATCGGATGTGGGCCGAGCTGGAGCCGATCGGGCGCGACCCGGTGACGGGCGGCTACCACCGCCTGGCCTACACCGACGCCGAGCTCACCCTGCGGGAATGGTTCGCCGGCGAGGCGGGCTCCCGGGGCCTCGACGTCCACGAGGACGGGGCGGGCAACCTGTGGGCGTGGTGGGGCGACCCGACGGCCGGCGATGCGGTGGCCACCGGCAGCCACCTCGACTCGGTGCCCGAGGGCGGGGCCTACGACGGGCCACTCGGGGTCGTGTCCGCGTTCGGTGCGGTGGATGTGCTGCGGTCGCGCGGCGCGGAGCCGAGCCGACCTGTGGCGGTGGTCGCCTTCGCCGACGAGGAGGGCAGCCGCTTCGGGGTCGCGTGCGCCGGGTCGCGGCTGCTCACGGGACGGCTCGACCCGGATCGTGCCCGGGGACTGGCCGACGAGGACGGGATCACCCTCGCCGAGGCGCTCCGGCGCACCGGCCGTGACCCGGACGCCCTCGGTGGCGATCGTGACGTCCTCGCGATGATCGGCGCGTTCGTGGAGCTGCACGTCGAGCAGGGCCGCGGGCTGGGCGAGCTGGCGGCGCCGGTCGGCGTCGCGTCGACGATCCGGGCCCACGGCCGATGGCGACTGGACCTGGTCGGTCGGGCCGACCACGCCGGCACGACCCGGCTGGAGGACCGCGACGACCCGATGCTGGCCCAGGCGGCCGCCGTGCTCGCCGCCCGCCAGGCCGCCACGCGCCACGGTGGGGTGGCGACGGTCGGCCGGGTCCGGGTCGAGCCCAACGGAGTCAATGCGATCCCGTCGCGGGTGCGCGCCTGGCTGGACGCACGAGCCGACGACGAAGCGACGGTCCGCGCCATCGTCGACGAGGTCGCGGGCGCCGCCGGCGTGGCGCCGGCCGAGGAATCCTGGACCCCGCGGGTCGACCTCGACCCGGCGCTGCGGGACCGGCTCGTCGACCGCCTGGGCGACGCGCCGGTGCTGGCGACCGGCGCCGGCCACGACGCCGGCATCCTCGCGCTCGCCGGCATCCCGACAGCGATGCTGTTCGTGCGCAACCCCACCGGCGTGTCGCACGCCGCCGACGAGCACGCCGGACGCGACGACTGCCTCGCCGGCGTGGCCGCGCTGGCCGACGTCCTGGAGGACCTCGCATGCCGGTGACCGGCTACCTGTGCGAGCTGGCCTGGCTGCCGAGCGGCGAGGTGGCCGACGAGGTCGCGGTCGACGTCGAGGATGGCCGCATCGTGGGGGTCGAGGCGGGCGGGGCGGCGGGCGGGGACGCCGAGCGGCTCGGCGGGCTCGTCCTCCCGGGCGCCGCCAACGCGCATAGCCACGCCTTCCACCGCGCGTTGCGCGGCCGCATCCACGCCGAGCGGGGCACGTTCTGGACCTGGCGGGAACGCATGTACGAGCTGGCCGCCCGGCTCGACCCCGACACCTACCTCGACCTCGCCCGGGCCTGTTTCGCCGAGATGGCGGTGGCCGGGTTCACCGCCGTCGGGGAGTTCCACTACCTCCACCACGGCCCCGGCGGGAGCCGTTACGCCGACGAGAACGAGATGGGCCAGACCATGGTCCAGGCCGCTCGCGAGGCCGGCATCCGCATCACCTTGCTCGACGCCTGCTACCTCACCGGCGGGTTCGGTCGGGACCTCGACGGTGTCCAGCGGCGGTTCGGCGACGGGGACGCGGCGACCTGGGCGGCCCGGGTCGAGGACCTCCAGCGCCGCTACGACGCCGCCGAGGACGTCGTGATCGGCGCCGCCGTGCACTCCGTGCGTGCCGTCCCGGCCGAGCAGCTCCCGGTCGTCGCCGCATGGGCAGGCTCGCACACGGCCCCCTTGCACGCCCACGTGTCCGAGCAGCCGGCCGAGAACGACGCCTGTGTCGCCGTGCACGGCATGACCCCGTCGGGACTGCTGGCCTCGGCCGGCCTGCTCGGTGAGCGGAGCACGGCCGTGCACGCGACCCACCTCACCGATGCCGACGTGCGCCACCTCGGCGACGCCCGGGCCTTCGTGTGCCTGTGCCCGACCACCGAACGCGACCTCGCCGACGGGGTGGGACCGGCGCGTGCCCTGCTCGACGCCGGTGTCCGGCTCACGCTGGGCTCGGACAGCCATGCTGTGATCGACCCGTTCGAGGAGGCGCGGGCCGTCGAGCTCGACCTGCGGCTGTCCACCCGCGAGCGTGGACATCTGCTCGGCCACGAACTGCTGGCCGCGCTGACCGTCGACGGCCAGGCGAGCCTCGGCTTCGCCGACGCCGGGCGGATCGAGCCCGGCGCACGCGCCGACCTGGTCGCGGTCGACCTGGCGTCGGTGCGCACCGCCGGCGCCGGACGCGACACGGCGGTCGACGCGGTCGTGCTCGGCGCCGGCGCCGCCGACGTTACCGATGTCGTCGTCGACGGCCGGCGCGTCGTCCGCGATCGCGAGCACGTGCTCGGCGACGTCGGCGACCTGCTCGGCAGGGCCATCGCCGCCGTCTTGGACATGGGGACGCCATGACCGCCACCCTCTACGACGGCATCGGCGAGCTGGTGACCAACGATCCCGGCAGCGGCGACGGATCGCCACTCGGGGTCCTGCAAGGGGCGGCCGTCGTGGTCGAGGGCGGGCGGATCGCCTGGACCGGGCCGGCCGCTGCGGCACCGGCGACCGACGATCGGGTCGACCTCGGGGGTCGGTGCGTGCTGCCCGGGTTCGTCGACAGCCACAGCCACCTCGTGTTCGGTGGCGACCGCGCGGAGGAGTTCGCCGCCCGCATGGCCGGCCGGCCCTATGCGGCCGGAGGCATCCGCACCACGGTCGCGGCCACGCGCGACGCGTCCGACGCCGAGCTGCTCGCCAATGCCCAGCGGCTGGTGGACGAGATGCGGCGCCAGGGCACCACCACCGTCGAGGTCAAGTCCGGCTACGGGCTGAGCGTCGCCGACGAGGCGCGATCGCTCGTCGTGGCCCGCCAGGTGAGCGACGAGACCACCTTCCTCGGCGCCCACGTCGTCGCCCCGGAGTTCGACGGCGACGTCGAGGGCTACGTCGCGCTGGTGACCGGCGAGATGCTCGACGCCTGCGCCCCCCTCGCCCGCTGGATCGACGTGTTCGTCGAGGACGGCGCGTTCGGTGCGGACGCGGCCCGCCAGATCCTCACCGCCGGCCTCGACCGCGGCCTCGGCGCCCGTGTGCACGCCAACCAGCTCCGGCCGGGACCGGGGGTCCAGCTCGCGTGCGAGCTCGGGGCGGCGTCCGCCGACCACTGCACCCACCTCGACGACGACGACGTGGCCGCGCTCGCGGACTCGGACACCGTCGCGACACTCGTGCCCGGTGCCGATTTCTCCACCCGCTCCCCCGTCTACCCCGACGGGCGGAGGCTGCTCGACGCCGGCGCGACCGTCGCGATCGCGACCGACTGCAACCCCGGGACCTCGTACACGTCATCCATGCCCTTCGTGATCGCGCTGGCCGTGCGCGAGTGCGGGCTCACGCCCTCCGAAGCAGTGTGGGCCGCGACCGCCGGCGGCGCCGCGGCGCTCCGCCGCGACGACATCGGCCGGGTCTCGGTCGGTGCCCGGGCCGACCTCACCGTCATCGACGCCCCGACCCACCTCCACCTCGCCTACCGGCCCGGCGTCCCAGTGGCC
>CAZSQF010000286.1:0-4026 GCA_964608935.1 uncultured Actinomycetota bacterium
GATCATGTAGAGCGTGACCTGCATCACCAGTTTGATTATGGTCCGCACGCAGACTTTCCCGATGATGGCCCATATCACGCCGTCGGGCCTCTCGATGATGGTGGGCGTCATGCTCGAGATCATGCGCTGCCCGGGGCGGGCCAGGTTGGGCTCCGTGCCGACGAGGCCGCCCTCGGTGGTGAGTCCGGGCGCGGCGTTGAAGTCACCCATCTGGTTGTTGAGCAGGAACCCGGCGCCGGGGACGACGATGCGCGAGCCGTAGCCGTACTCGAGCGTAAAGGTGGTGGAGACGGCCAGGCCGTCGCTGTCGATGACCGAGTAGTGGGTGGTCTGGTCGCCCTCGAAGCCGTGGTGGATCTGGGAGACCCTCGATGGCGTCGCGCGTGTCGGGCTGATGCCGCGACGCAGCCGATCGGCGTACGCCTTGCTCGTGAGCCGGTCGACCGGCACGTCCGCGAACTCGGGATCGGCGACGAAGGCCGCGCGGTCCCGATAGCCGCGGCGCATCACCTCGACGAGGTGGTGGATGTAGGGCGCGGTGTTGTGCCCCATGGCCGCGAGATCGTAGCCCTCCAGGATGTTGAGCATCTCGATGAGCGCGACACCGCCGCTGCTCGGCGGCGGCATGCCGATGATGCGGTAGCCGCGGTAGGTTCCGCGCACCGGCTCGAATTCCCTCGGCTCGTACCGCTCCAGGTCCTCCCGGGTGATGAGCCCGCCGCCGCGCTCCATCTCGGCGACGAGGAGCCGGGCGGTCTCGCCACGGTAGAAGCCATCGCGGCCGTGGTCGCGTATGCGCGCCAGGCTCCGGCCGAGGTCCGGCAGCCGCAACACCTCGCCGGCCTCGTAGGGCACACCGCCCTTCGAATACGCCGCGACGCTGGCCGGGTAGCGCTGGAAGGAGGGCAGGATGCCCGCGAGAGAGCTGGCCAGGCCGGGCGTCACCTCGAAGCCGTCGGTGGCCAGCCGGACCGCGGGCTCGACCAGCTCGCGCCACGGCAGCCGGCCGTACTTCCCGTGCGCCATCACGAAGCCCGCGACCGTGCCCGGCACGCCGACGGCCGCGTGGCTGAAGTGGTGCTTCCGCGAGTCATACTCCCCGTCCTCGTCCAGCCACATCTCCGGATGTGCCGCCAGTGGCGCTTTCTCCCGGAAATCGAGCGCGGTGGCGGTGGCATCCGGGGCGCGGATCACCATGAAGCCGCCGCCGCCGATGTTTCCGGCCGTGGGATAGACGACGGCCAGCGCGAAGCCGGTGGCGATGGCCGCGTCGACGGCGTTGCCGCCCTTCTGCAGCACCTCGTTGCCGACGCGGCTGGCGATCACGTGCGCCGAGACCACCATCCCTCCCCGCGTCGCGGCCGGCTGCGTGGCCGGCACGGTGACGACGACCGGCGCGTCGGACGCGGTGCGTGCGGCCGGCGCGTCCGCTGGCGGCGCGGGCGCACAGGCGGCGAGCACCCCCGCGCCCAGGGCGCCGGCCAGGGTGCCGGCGAGGGATCCGGTGCCCGGGATCCTCGTGTTGAAGCGTGGCTTGTCGAAACGTCCCATGTCGTATTGTCTGTGGGGTGCTGGTTAATGGTTGTCCTTCAGCGTGGTGAGCCGGCCGGCATCGACGCGTCGGAGCACGGCCTGGATCCTGTCGAACACGGCGTCGATCTCGGTGGCGGTCAGGCCCAGCTGCACGACACGATCCGCGCGGTCCACGCCACGGTTCGGGTGGAGCCGGGCGGTCGGTCGGACGGCGACCAGCCGGCCGTCGTCGTCGACCCGGAACTGGGCCACGACCGCCAGCGTGCTGTGCAGCTCCTCGCGGGTGACGCGGCGCAGCCGGTCGACCGCCGCGGCCGGCAGCCGGTCGACCCGCAGCTCCTTCCAGTACGTCCCTCTCGGGCTGTCCGGGCTGTTGAAGGCCACGCCGTTGTCGACGGCGAACATCCGCGGCTCGCCGGCGGCGGAGACCAGGACGTTCCCGTGGTTGGAGTCGGCATGGCGGATGAGGTGCGTCAGCAGGTTCAGCTGGGCGAGGCGCCGGGCGTACACGGGGTCCCGGAGCCGGGCGGCGTCGATGCTGTCCAGCGGCGCGACGTCGTCGAGCCAGTATTGCAGCACGACGAGCACGGACCTGGTGCCGTCGAACGTCGGCGGCAGGCCCGGTTCGAGCTGGCGGTAGATGTCGAGCGGCAGGGCGCGGACCGCGGTCGGCGGCACGACCCGGTCGTCGGGATCGAGGAACAGCTTCTGCAGCCGATACGCCGCCAGCTCGTACTGCGGCTGGTTGTTCAGCGTGGACCCGCCCTCGGAGGCTCGCGCCCATTTCACGCCCATCGTCGTGCCGTCACGGAACCGGATGACGGAGCGCTGCGTCCGATCGCCCTCCCACCGGTTGTCGGCGATCGCGAGGACCTCGAACGGGGCGGTCTCGAGGCGCCGCTCGATCTCGGCTACGGGCAGCTGGTAGTGCGGCGCCTGCGCTGCTGCGGCCGCCGACCAGGCGAGAACGGCGACGGACGGGAGCGGGGACAGGGCGTGCATGACCCCCAAAGATAGCGGGCGACGGAGCGCAGGCCAGTCCGCGCCCCGGTGTCGCTTCGGCCCAGTGGGCTGTACATATAGGCACGAGCGGCCACGGCGACGAGCGGCGGCCGCGGACCCGAGGAGGAGGCGATGACGACCGACGGCGGACGCGAAGGCCAGCTGGTCCTCTACATCGACGACAAGCCGGAGAACGACGTCCTCATGCGCCGGATCCTGTCGCGCCGCCCCAGCATCGACATGATCACGGCGCGAACGGGTGCGGACGGTGTGATGCAGTCGCTGAGGCAGCGGCCGGACCTGATCCTCCTGGACATGACGCTGCCGGACTTCTCCGGCGAGGAAGTGCTCGCGCAGCTACGTGACGAGCCGGTGACCCACTACATCCCGGTCGTGATCGTGACGGCCGAGGCGGCGCCGTCGCAGGTCCGGCGCATGCTCGACGAGGGCGCGAGCGCATACTTCACCATGCCCTACGACGTGAGCGCCTTCCTCTCCACCATCGACGAGCTGCTGGGGCTCTGAACCTCACTCACGGGCCACCACGTAGGCGTTCCGCTGGGCCGTCGGCATCAGCACCATGCGCAGCACGTTCACGTGCGGCGGCAGGTTCGTCACGTACGCCACCGCATCGGCGACGTCGTCCGCGCTCAGCGGCCGGAACCCGTGGTAGACGCCGGCCGCGCGGCCCTCATCGCCGTGGAACCGTACGACCGAGAACTCCGTCTGCACGAAGCCGGGGTCGATGCTCGAGACGCGGATGGGCGTGCCGGCGACATCCAGGTTGATGGCGTCCGTCAACGCCGTGACCGCGAATTTGGTGGCCGCGTAGACGTTCCCCTTCGGATAGACCATGTGGCCGGCCGTGCTGCCCATGTTGACGATGTGGCCCTGCCCGGCCTCGATCATCGCCGGCAGCAGGAGCCGCGTCACGTTCAGCAGCCCCTTCACGTTCGTGTCGATCATCCGGTCCCAGTCCTCGAAGTCGCCTTCCTGTACAGGATCCAACCCCGAGGCGAGGCCCGCGTTGTTGACCAGGATCGCCGGCACGCCGACTTCCCCGAGGAGCGCGTCGACGGCCGCCCTCACCGCGGCGCGATCGCGCACGTCCACCGCCCCGGTGTGAACCGCCACGCCATGCTCACGCGCCAGGTCCTCGGCCAGCCGCTGCAGACGGTCCTCGCGGCGTGCCCACAGCACGACGTCCGCGCCTTCCGCCGCCAACCGCCGCGCGCACGCCGCGCCGATCCCGGCGCTGGCCCCCGTGACCAGCGCGAGCTTCCCCTCGATTCGGTTCATCCCTATCGGTAGCAGATGGGCGGCTGGAGGACCTGGCGGCCGTTCTGCCACGCGCCGCTCTGGATGCAGCTCAGCCCCACCTCCGGGTCTTCCGTCATCACTTCCCAGCTCTCCTGGGTGGCGTGTACGATCCGGATGTCGATCCCGTCGGGCGCCTCGACTTCGAGCTCCCACTCCCAGCCGGCGAAGCTG
>CAZSQF010000287.1:0-4016 GCA_964608935.1 uncultured Actinomycetota bacterium
AGGCTCGACCGCAGTCCAGGAACTGGCCTTCACGCTGGCCGACGGGTTCGCATACGTCGAGCTCGGGATGGAACGGGGGCTGCACCCCGACGACTTCGTGCCGCGCTTCAGCTTCTTCTTCGACGCCCACATCGACTTCTTCGAGGAGATCGCCAAGTTCCGCGCCGGCCGTCGCATCTGGGCGAGGTGGCTGAAGGAGCGCTACGGGGCCACCGCCGAGAAGGCGATGCTGATGCGCTTCCACACCCAGACCGCCGGTGTGTCGCTGACCGCCCAGCAGCCCGACAACAACATCGTGCGCACCGCCATCGAAGCGCTCGCCGGCGTGCTCGGCGGCACCCAGTCGCTGCACACCAACGCGCTCGACGAGGTGCTCGCCCTCCCGTCCGACCACGCCGCCAAGGTCGCCCTGCGCACCCAGCAGGTCATCGCCGAGGAGACCGGCGTGGCCAACGTGATCGACCCGCTCGGCGGCTCGTGGTACGTCGAATGGCTCACGGACGAGATCGAGCGCCAGGCCGAGGAGGAGTTCGCGCGCATCCTCGGCAGGTCTGACGACGGCACCGTGACCGCCGGCATCCTGCGTGGCATCGACGACGGCTACTTCACCTCCGAGATCGCCGACGCCGCCTTCGCGTTCCAGAACCGCATGGACAAGGGCCGGTTCAAGATGGTCGGCGTCAACGCACACGTCGACGCCGACCCCGACGACCGGCTCGACATCCTGCGCATCTCCGACGAGGTCGGCCACCAGCAGGTGGCGCGGATCGAACGGATCCGCGCGGAGCGCGACGTCCACGCCCACGCGCAGGCCATGGAGAGTCTCCAGGCGGCCGCTCGCGGCGACGACAACCTCGTCCCCTACATCATGGACGCGGTCCGCGCCGAGGCCACCGTCGGCGAGATCTCGACCTCGCTCCAGGCCGTCTGGGGTACCTACGAGGAGGCCCCCCGCCTCTGACGCGCCCGCCGGCGCGCGGAATCGTTGCGCACGACGCGGTGCGCTGATCGCTCGCCGTTGTCGCGCAACGGAGTCGCTCCGGTGCACTGCGTCCACCGTCGCAGGAGTGGGCGCACGGCGTTGTGCGCACATCTGCGAATGCCTCCGCTGCGCTGGCGCCACGTCGACGCTCCGACGACTCTCCGCATCCGTTTCGTGGGGAGAACAGGGTGGCCGAGGCTGTCGTTCGGGGGGCCGTCGGCCTCGACACCCACCCCGGACCCCGGTCCGGTCCACGCGCGGCAGCGGGCGCCACGTCGACACGGCTGCTCGAGCTGCGACCGTCCCGCCCCCTGCTCTATGTCTCGCTGGCCGCGCTGGCGGCGGAGGCGGCCTGGCTCGGGTTCGGCGTGAGCCTCGCGTGGGGCCCGACCATGCCGATCCTGCTGTCGGCGCTGGCGGCGCCGGTCGCCGCGTGGCTGTGGGGGCGTGACCTGCGCCCGGTCTCGGCCATGGTGCGGGGCTACGCGCGCGCGCCGGCCGTGGTGCTCGCTGCCCTGGCCGTTGTGGTGATGGTCCTGGCCGTCCACGCCACGGGGTGGACCGTCGCCGTCGAGCTGGCGTTCGCGTCGGCCGCAGAGGAGGTCGTCTACCGCGTGGCGCTGCCCGTCGTGCTGGTGTCGGTGGCCCGACGCTGGCTGGCACCGCAGCCGGCCGTGTGGGTCGCGGTCGGGTCCTCCTGCGTGGTGTTCTCGCTGCTGCCAGGCCACCTCGACCAGCTCGTCCGGGCCGGCCCGGTCGTCGCCGTGACCTTCGTCGGGATGGCGGCGCTGTGGGGTGTGGTGCTGTGGTCGACCGGGAGCCTGTGGCTCGTTGTCGCGGTCCACGCCCTGGTGAACCTGACCGTGCTGCCGGTCGAGGCGGGTGTGCTGGAGGCGGGCTGGCGGGCAGGCGTCACGGTCAGCATCCTGCTCGTGCTCGTGTGGACGGTGCGATGCCGGCAACAGGCCCTGACCGGCACGCGCACACCCTTGGCGACCGGGACGCGTGGCTAGCCTGACCACGTGCCCGTACTCGTGACCGCTGCGCACCGCCCGCTCGCGCGCCGGCTGGCGACCCGCCTCCTCGACGAGGGTGGCGAGGTCCGCGCGTACTCCTCCGAGGCCGTGGCCGGCCTGCGCGCCGCCGGGGCAGTCGTGTCGTCGGGCACCTGGGACGACGAGGGACGGCTCGAGGCCGCCCTGACCGACGTGCACACGCTCGTCCACGTCGGCGCCGGAATGCTCGCCACCGATCCGCAGGCGGTCGTCGAGGAGGCCCGTGTCGTGGCCACCGCCGCCGCCGGGGCCGAGGTGCGACGCATCGTGGCCGTGACCCTGGCGGGGGCCGACCCCGGGGCGAGCGAGCCCCTGCGGCGTGCCGAGGGCGAGGTGGAGCGCCTGTTCGGCGCGGCCGGACCGCCGAGCATCGTGGTCCGACCGTCCCTGGTCGACGCGCCGCGCCTGCGGGACGTGCTCGCCACGATCGGGCTCGACGCCGAGGCCCGGGAGGTCGAGGTCGCCCCGGTCCGGACCGAGGACCTCGTCGAGCTGCTGGTCGCCTTCGACCGCGCCCGCTCACGCGCTGCGCAGGGCCACCTCGTGGTCGCGGCCGACGGCCCGACCCGGATGACGGTCGAGGACTATCTCGCCCGGGTCGGCGTAGCGCGTCCGGGCGCCGGCGCACTGGTGGGTCGCCGCCTCACCGACCCGCACGAGGCACCGCTGCTGCACCGTGCCCTCACCGGGGGGCAATGGTGGACCGACGACCCAGAGGTCGTCGACGGGTGGCGCTTCGCCGAGCTCACCCCCGCGACCCCGGCCGCCTGAGGAGCCCGGGAGGGTGCCGGCGAGCGCGACCCTCTAGGGTCGCGCCCCCGCCTGCCCCCGAAGGAGGTCGATGGCTCTGCCGCTACCGCCGGCCGTCGTGTTCCTCGACCTCGACGGCTGCCTCGTCGATTCGACCCAGGCGATCTCCGGCGCGCTCAATCACGCCCTGGAGTCGGTCGGGCTCGCTCCCCGGCCGGTCGCGGACCTCGTGCGCTTCATCGGGCCTCCGCTGACGGAGAACGTGGCCACGCTGCTCGCGGAGGCCGGCGCCGCGGCCGACCTCGCGCCGCAGCTCATCTCCGCCTACCGCGCCCGGTACGTCGAGATCGCCCCCGTGGACACCACGGTGGTCGACGGGATCCCGGCGGCGCTGGATCGGCTCGGGCCGGTGACCACGCTCGCGGTCGTGACCTCCAAGCCGGCGTCCTTCGCCGTCCCGATCCTCGAGGCCGTCGGCCTGGCCGACCACTTCGCCGCCGTGCACGCTCCCGACCTCGACGAGCACGCGGAGCCCAAGGCCGACACGCTGCGGCGGGCACTCGCCGACGTCGCGCCGGGCGCCGACCCCGCGACGACCGTGATGGTCGGCGACCGCTCGCACGACGTCGCTGCGGGACGGGCGTGCGGCACGGCCACCGTCGGCGTCACGTGGGGTGCCGGGAGCCGTGACGAGCTCGCCGACGCCGGCACCGTCGTCGACACGCCGGCACAGCTGGCGCGACTGCTGACGACGCGCGGCTGAGGCTTCAGTCGAGCTCGGTCGGCGGGTCGATGAACGGCATCATGCCGCGAAGCTCCCGCCCGACACGCTCGATCTCGTGACCGCGGCCCTCCGCGCGCTTCTGCTGGAAGAACTCGGCACCGCCCTCCCACTCGGCCATGAACCGCTCGGCGAACGAGCCGTCTCGGACCTCGGCGAGGATGTCCTTCATCGCGTCGCGGGCCGGCTGGCCGACGATCCGGGGGCCGGAGACGTAGTCGCCGTACTCGGCGGTGTCGGACACCGAGTAGCGCATCCACGAGATCCCGCCCTCGTACATCAGGTCGACGATGAGCTTGAGCTCGTGGAGGCATTCGAAGTAGGCCGCCTCCGGCTGGTAGCCGGCGTCGACCAGTGTCTCGAAGGCGGCCTGGACGAGATGGCTGATGCCGCCGCACAGCACCGCCTGCTCGCCGAACAGGTCGGTCTCGGTCTCCTCGGCGAAGGT
>CAZSQF010000288.1:0-3967 GCA_964608935.1 uncultured Actinomycetota bacterium
CGCACCTCCATGGCATGGAGGGGGTCGTGGGTTCAAATCCCATCCGGTCCACCCGCCGAAACCCTCGCTGGCCGTCGTAGAGCGGGGGTTTCTCGTCGTTTCGGCATCTCCCGTTCGGGGCGCCCCAGGCGTACCAGACGGTCAACATGCTGCTCGACAACGCGCTGGGCAGCGACGGCCACCGCTGCCGCAGCGACGTCACCGTCGGGACCGCAACCCGCGAACGCGACATCAACGTGCTGACCGACCCCGAGCTCGACCGGCTCATCGTGGCAACCCCACAAACCCATCATTTGCTGGTCGACTTCCTCGCCACAATGGGCGCACGACCCCACGAAAGCGCTGGCGCTTCGCGCCCGCGACATCAGCGGCGGCTAGGTCACGCTGGCATCCGACAAGAGGCAGGCACGAGGCAGCAGCGGTCGCCGACGCCTGCCCCGTTCGTCGCGAAGTGGCTCGGACACTCGGTCCGCATGACCTTGGAGATCTACGCCCATCTGTTCACGGCGACCTGGAAGACATCGCCAACGCCCTCGACCGCCCCACGCACCCCGCCGCTCCATCGAGCGGGTCCGCGAGGCGGAACGGAGCCGGGGACGTCCCACGGCTATGGGCGCCTCACCGCCGCGCCAGCACGCCTTGCCCGTTGCGGTCGATGTAGCTGGCGAGCTGCGCTTCTGACTCACACGGATCGAGCGGCCGGTTGGGCCGACCCTGGTCGATCCCAGCTCGCCGGACCACACCAGCTCGTAGACGGTCTTCGGGTCGAGCACGAGCCGCTCCGCAACCTAACGCACGGGTCAACAGGACGGTCGCAGGTTCAGGCATGACCTCTCACCTCTGAGACAGCGCGTCACGACGACGGTTCACGTCGTCGGTCAGGAATCGCACGAAGTCGTCGTGGCGGTTGACGATGACCGTCTCGCTGTCGGGTGTGTCGTCGGGCGGTTCGCCGGGCCAGATGGTCTGGCGGGTGGGCCGGTCGCGATGCGCCTCGTCGGCGGAGAGCAGGTCCCAATTGATCGGACGGGGCGGGTCGGGCAGGTACGCCTCGTCCCCGTCAAGGCCGTCGGCTCCAGGCTGGCCGTGGCTGGGGTCGCGTCGTAGGTGGTCATCGTGTCCTCACGAGGTCGCGCTGCCGGTCACAGGGACCTGACCGGGTTGTTCCTGTCGGTGGCGACGACGCTGACGGTCGTGGGTGCCGTGAGCGGTGAACATCTTCGCGTCGAGCAGCTGGGGTGGGGTTCCCCGCGAGAGCGGACACCGCGAGATCTAGCTCGTGGTCGGACATGGATAGCGGCAGTCCGGCAAGACGAGTGGTTGCCCTGCGTTGCAGGAGGCTGCTTGATGCAGAGCCGCCATCCTGCCCGCTACGGAGGCGCCTTCGCGTTGAGGAGCGGGCACATCGGTAGGTTGGCGCTCAGGGCCCAGCACGCCCGGTGGCGGTGGCGACGAGCTGGCTGTCGGCGGCGGGATCATGGTCCGGTGTGGTGTCCCGGCGTCGCCGGACGATGGCCGACAGGAGTGCGAAACCGAGGAGGGCGAGGAGCAGTCCGGCCAGGACGAAGAAGGGCCACCCGTCGCCGACGGGCACGACCGGGACGGGGGTTGCCGAACCGGAGCGAGGGAAGGTGAGGGTTGCCTGCGCACTTCGTTCGAGGAGGCCACTGCGCAAGGTGATCGTCGCCTCCCACGGCCCATCAGGGAGTTGCTCGTCCAGCGGGATGACCACCTGCCCGCTCCCGTCGATCGCGAGACTGGAGCCGAGGCTGGCGGGGAACGGTCCGGCGCGTAGCCCGCCAGGGCCATCGAACAGTTCGAGCTCACCGGCCATATCCAGGGCACGTCCGCCGATGTTGTGCACGGCGGCCAGGATGAGCGGTGCGCCATCGAGAGACCGCGATGCGGTCAGCGAGTCGATCGTGAAGTCTGCGGCGGGTGGCCCTCCCGGCCCGACCGACAGGTACTGGCGGATGCCGACACGGTGGACCTGCTCGACCCCACCGAGGGGTGCGGCGTCGGAGCGGATCTCCGCCCACACCACGGCGTAACGCTCTCCCGGCGCGGCGTCGTCGGGCACGGTGATCGTGACGGTGACGTCCGCGTGACCGCCGGCATCCAGCTCCAGGGTGTCGGGCGTCACGGCGTTCCACGTCGACAGCTCGTTGTGGGAGGCCCCCGCGTCGCCGACGAACGTGCCGTCCTCGATCGCCGCACCCGCGGCGTACATCCTGATGGCTGCGGGTGCCGCAGTGGTGTTGGTCACCTCGATGCGGCGTTCGATCACCGTCCCAGGCGCGAGGTGGTCGATGATCTACAGCCACGCACGGGGGTCCTCGGCGGTCTCAGCCGGGGCGTCGAGAAGCCGGACACCGATCCCGCCGGGGCCTTCGACCTCGCCAGCGTCGGCGTGGGCGGTCGCCGGTACCGGCAGCAGGCTCGCGACCGCCGCCAGGCAGGCGGCGAGCAGCAGCCATCGGCGTGGGATGGCCCGTCGCAGTTTCACCTGCGCCCGCCGGCCGGCAGCCTGAGGAGTCATCGGTCACAGCACCGAGTGGGTGATCGTGGCGGAGTACACCCCGGCGGCCATGCCACCCGGGACGGCGACGTTGATCGTCGGGGTCCAGGTGGCCGAGTTGTCGCCGGTGATCTCGGTCGCAGTCACAGCCGGGCTTGCGGCGGTGAGGTCGGCCGGGTCGTTGGCGGTGTAGGTGGCCGTCCCGACCTGCACGATGGGACCGACGGTGTAGCCAACAGCGCTGGCCGCGATCGTCGGGCCTGACGGCGGCGTGAAGGCCGTGGAGATGACGCTGGCGACCCAGCCAGAGCCGGCCGCGGCGCTGCGGGCGTCGGTGACCTGCACCTCGCCCAGCGGGCCGCTGATGGTCGTGCCCTCCACGGTGTTCGCGGTGGTGCCGAGGGAGCCGGCATCGGTGGGCGCCGAGATCGACAGGGAGCCGCCGGTGACCTCCACCGTGGCCGTGGTGTCGTTCGCCGCCGCCGGCAGCGCGATGCTGAGTGCGAGGGCAGCGGCGAGCGACGTGATGAGCGTGCGACGGATCGGGATGGAGCGGTCGGTTGACATGGTGGACCTCTTCCTGTTTGGCGAGAGGTCGCGCGAGCACGGCATCCGGGCACCTATCCGTGCTCCGTCCCAAACCAACGTCCCCGCTCGGGGGGTCACTTATCAATATCGACAGGTGCGCCCCCGACCTGTAGGTGCGCGTCCGCGGCGTCATGTGGATAGCGGATGGTCGCCGTGCTCGAGGACGCGCTGGCCGATAGCCATGCGAGGGTTGGGGTCGAGCCGCAGAACGCGCTCATCTCCAGCCGGGACCGGGCTGACAAGAACCTTCGGGCCAAGGACCGCACGGTGATGTGACCGGAGGCCCGCCAGCACCAAGTAGCGCCAACGACGCCCCACGCGTGCTGGCTGCTCTCAGGCCACAAGGCAGCGGTGAGATGTCCCCGCCAATGCGCAGCTCCGCATAGGCGGGGGAGGCCCGCAGAGCTCCCGGCTAGCCGTATGCCGTGACGGTCATGGTGGGACCGAGGCTTGGAGTAGCTTGCCTGCGGGCAGATGTGGAGGCCTCGAAGGCCGCGGGGGTGGTGTAGCCGGGGCCGTCGGTGATCTCGCCGTGGAGCCGGCGGTGGTTGAACCAGTCGACGTACGCGATGTCGATCCGGCGCGGGCCGAGATGGTCTCCCTTCGGACAGGGAGCCCGGTCCGGATCCGGCCTTCAACCGCCGATCATACGGGTAACGGCGAGTTCCTCGACCGTCAGCATCCCACCCGCAGCAATGGCTGCCGAACGTCCCCGAGGTCTCGCCGTGCGCTCGCTCGCCGTCATCGATCTGGCCGTGGTATGGGCCGTCGCCTGGCCCGCCCTGGCCATCGCGCTCCTGCGCGTTGCCGACGTCTCGATCGGCGTGTTCCGCACCGTCTTCGTGGTACAGGAACGGCGGC
>CAZSQF010000289.1:0-3947 GCA_964608935.1 uncultured Actinomycetota bacterium
GAGCCGATCGTGTCGATCGAAATCGTCTGCAAACAGAACTCGTGCGTGTTAGACGCGCCGCTCACTCAGTCCTCGTGCCGGCTCGTCAAGGTGCTCGGCTGGTACGACAACGAGTGGGGCTATTCGACCCGGCTCGCCGAGGCGACTGCCTACATCGCCGAGCGGTCGTGACCTCGCCACTGCTGGACGGCGTCCGGACCCTCCGGGATCTCGACGCCTCGGGACAGCACGTGTTCGTGCGCTCCGACCTCAACGTTCCCCTGCGGGACGGAGAGGTCAGCGACGACCTGCGGATCGTCGCATCGGTCCCGACCCTCGAGCGCCTGCTCGGACAGGGCGCCCGGGTGGTCGTGGCGTCGCACCTCGGCCGGCCCGACGGCGCACCGGACCCGGCCTATTCGATGGCACCGGTCGGGGCCCGGCTGGCCGAGCACCTCGGCCGCGACGTCCTCATCGCGACCGACGTCGTCGGCGATGACGCCCGCACCAAGGCCGGCACGCTCGAGGCGGGCCAGGCGCTGCTGCTCGAGAACCTCCGCTTCGATCCGGGCGAGACGGCCAACGACGACGCGTTCGCCGACGCGCTGGCCGCGCTGTGCGACGTCTACGTGGACGACGCCTTCGGGGCGTCGCACCGTGCCCACGCGTCCATCTCGGGCGTCCCAGCGCGACGACCCGGCTACGCCGGCCTGCTGTTGGAGCGTGAGCTCGAGGTCCTCGGTGGGATGCTGGCCGATCCGGCGCGCCCGTATGTGGCCGTGCTCGGCGGGGCCAAGGTCAGCGACAAGCTGGTCGTCCTCGAGAACCTCCTGCAGCGTGTCGACGTGCTCGCAGTCGGGGGCGCGATGGCCTTCACCTTCCTGGTCGCCGACGGCTACGACGTCGGCGCGTCGCGGGTCGAGCGCGACCAGATCGACACCGTCGGCCACGTGATCGGCGCGGCCCGCGAGCGCGGCGTCGAGGTGCTGTTGCCCGTCGACGTGGTCGTGGCGCCCGACTTCGCGGCCGATGCACCGGCGAGCGAGGTGCCGGTCGAGGCCATCCCGGTCGACCAGATGGGGCTCGACATCGGGCCGGAGACGGCAGCGACCTACGTCGACGCGGTCCGGGGCGCCGGCAGCGTGTTCTGGAACGGACCGATGGGTGTGTTCGAGTGGGAGGCGTTCGCGTCGGGCACCCGGACCATCGCTGCGGCGATGGCGGCGTCCGACGCGTTCACGGTGGTAGGAGGCGGAGATTCGGCGGCAGCCATCCGGCAGTTCGGGTTCGACGACCGCGTCGATCACGTCTCGACCGGCGGGGGCGCCTCGCTCGAGCTCCTCGAAGGACGCGACCTCCCCGGCGTGCTTGCCCTCCGAGCGAGCTGATACCACCCGTCGTCGCAGCTCCGGCTCGGGGGCCCGGTGCTCGTGTGCGACGGACTAGGGTCGGCGCCCCGCCTGCTGACGCGACGCCTGCTGGAGGAACGCCGTGACCGTGACCGAGGGTCGCACGCCGATCATCGCCGGGAACTGGAAGATGCACAAGGACCACCTCGAGGCGATCCAGCTGGTCCAGAAGCTGGCCTACCACCTCGAGGAGGACGACTACGAGGGACAGGAGATCGTGGTCTGCCCCCCGTTCGTGGCGCTCCGGTCCGTGCAGACCCTGGTCCAGTCGGACAAGCTCCCGATCGGCCTCGGTGCCCAGAACTGCCACCCGGAGGACGAGGGCGCGTTCACGGGGGAGATCTCGGCCGCGATGCTGGCCCGGCTCGATGTGACCTACGTCATCTGCGGGCACTCGGAGCGCCGCCAGCTGTTCCACGAGACCGACGAGGTCGTCAACGCCAAGGTGCGTGCGGTGCAGCGTCACGGCATGCGCCCGATCCTGTGTGTCGGCGAGACGCTCGAGGAGCGCGAGGCGGGGCAGGCCGTGGACGTGGTGGTCCGCCAGCTGCGCCGCAGCCTCGACGGCATCCGCATCGACGACGCCGAAACCCTGGTGATCGCCTATGAGCCGGTGTGGGCGATCGGCACCGGCAGGACGGCCACGCCCGACGACGCCCAGGAGATGTGCGCGGCGATCCGGACAGAGGTGGGGGATCGCTTCGACGCGGACACCGCGGCGCGGCTGCGCATCCAGTACGGCGGCAGCGTGAAACCGGGCAACGTGCGTGAGCTGATGGCGCGCCCCGACATCGACGGCGCGCTGGTCGGCGGGGCGAGCCTGTCGTCCGAGGACTTCGCGCTCATCCTCGGCCACCGCCGGTGACGGACACCCGAGCGCAGGTGCGCGGACGGTGAGCGGATGCGAGAGCTAGTACGACAACGCTAGTAGCATGTCGGCTCGTCGTGCTCGACCACCGGGATCGGTTCGAGCCTACCGGTTAAGGACGGCCGTGAAGTTGTCGTTAACCACCGCACACGCCAAAGGAGTCACGGTGGCGAGGGACAGACGATTCGAATGGCGGCTCATGGCCGCCGTCGGTGTGCTCGCGCTGGTCGCTGCCGCGTGCGGCACCGACCCCGACGACGCTCCCACCGAGGAGCCCGACGAGCTCGACGAGCCCGAGGATGCCGCTCCCGATCCGGATGACTACTGCGCCGAGGGTGGCGAGGGTCAGCTCGTCTGGGCCCACGAGCAGGAGCCGCCGGACATGCACTACGACGACCCGGCGAACAACCTGACCATCACGTCGTGGATCCGCCAGGCGATGTGGGAGGCACCGTTCGCGATCTCGGCCGCGACCACGTTCGAGCTCGAGCTGCTCGAGTCCGAGGACGTGTCCCAGGACGGTGACGAGTGGCGCTACACGTTCACACTCCGTGACGGCCTGCAGTGGTCCGATGGCGAGCCGCTGACCGCCGAGCACGTCAAGGGCACGTTCGATCTGATTATGGAGGGCTACGACTACGACACCGGTGAGGGAGGCGTCTACCTCTACGGCTCACGTGAGGCAGACGGCTACACCCGGGTCAACCCCGACAGCTGGGAGGTCGACGGCCAGACGTACTCGTTCACGACCGACGAGTTCTTCGCCGGCTACGGACAGCTGTTCGAGCCGATCATGCCGGTGCACCTGTTCCCTGACGCGGCGACGGCCAACGAGGCAGTGACCGAATGGGAGCTCGACGGCGAGCCGTTGCCGTCCTCCGGCCCGATGGTCTGGGACGGCTGGGACCGTGGCATCGGGATGTCGCTCGTGCGCAACGACGACTACCACGGCATGAACCCCGCCAACCCGGACATCACCAACCTGGACGTCGCATGCGTGAACGGCGTGCAGATCAACTTCGTGGCCGACACCGACGCGCAGATCAACTCACTGCTCGCCGGGGAGGCCGACATCATCATGACCCAGCCCCAGATCGCCTTCGGCGAGCGGATCGCCACGGACGACAACTTCACCGTCGCGTCCGAGGCCGGCCCGGTGTGGGAGCACTGGGGCATGAACACCTTCAACGAGCACCTGTCCGATCCCGACGTTCGCGAGGCGCTGGCGTTCGCGATGGACAAGCGCGCGGTGATGGAGGCGCTGTACACGCCGCTGTTCCACGATCTGCTGCCCGAGACCGGGCTCGGGAACGTGTACTGGATGTCCAACCAGCCCGCCTACGTCGACCACGCCGGTGAGGCGGGGTACGGCGTCGGCGACGGCGACAGCGCGGCTGCGCTCCTCGAGGGCGCCGGCTACGAGCTGAACGCCGACGACGTCTGGGAGCACCCGGAACGCGGCACGCTGACACTGCGTGTCGGCACGACCGGTGGCAACCAGCTGCGCGAACTGCAGATCCAGCTCCTGCAGGAGCAGCTCCGCGAGCTCGGCTTCGACATCCAGATCGACAACGTCCCTGGCGCCGCGTACTTCGGTGAGCGGCCGTTCTCGGAGGAGTCGATCGTCTGCGCCACCACCGGTGGCGAAGAGGGCGACTGCGGGATCTGGGACCTGACCCAGTTCGCGTGGG
>CAZSQF010000290.1:0-2757 GCA_964608935.1 uncultured Actinomycetota bacterium
ACCGCCAGTTCGGTCCTGGCCTCGCCATGGACGCGCGTCAGCAGTTGCAGGGCACGGCGCAGGTGCTGCTCGGCCTGCTCGTAGCCAGGACGGCGCTCGCCTCCTCGGCCGCCGCTCGCAGCCACCGAACGGTGTCCGCCGCCGGTGCGACATCGGCCGCGAGCCACAGGTGTTCGGCGATCGCCTCGGCCGGCGGGGGATCCAGGCGCTCGAGCGACCGGGCGGCAGCCAGGTGGAGCCGCGCCGACCGGCCGGGCGTCAGCTCGTCGTAGAGCGTCTCCCGAACCAGCGCATGCACGAAGCGGTATGCGGAGGCGTGGGCGTCGCCGACCTCCACGAGCCCGTGTCGGATTGCCACATCGACATGGTCCAGGACCATCAGCACGTCGGAGTCGGCCGCCGCTGCCACGGTGCGAACGTCGAACCCCTGGCCGAGCACGGCCGCGAGCTCGTCGAGGCCTATGCCGTCAACCCCGGACCGCTCCACTTCAAGGTGCTCGGCTACCACTTCGCCTACACGCTGTGGGCCGTCACTGCGCTCGGCCTCGTCGGGCTCGTCCGCCGGCGTGGTGCGTGGCTGGCCAACGTTGCCGGTGTGCTGGCGCTCCTCGCCATCTCTTCGATACCCGGGTTCCTGATCGGCGACTTCGTCGACTCCGCCATCGGCCAGCACCTCGGCATCGAGGCTGCGGTCACCGTCGCCGACACCGTGAGCCAGCAGTGGGGGTTCGTCGTCATGCAGCTCACGGGGTTCGCCGGCCTGCTCCTCGGCCTGCCCCTCGCGACCGCGGCGGCGGCGCGGGCGCGCGTGCTGCCCTGGTGGCCGACCGCTGCGGTCGTGGCCGGTTCGGCCGCGTTCCTCGGGTTCGCCGTCACACTGCCCGGCAACATTCTCTTCGCCCTTGCGCTGGCGGGCCTGTCGTTCGCGATCGCGCGCATCGACCCCAACCACTGGACGGCGGTCGATCGCGACTCGACCGAGCGGGCCACGGCCGCCGTCGGAATGGCGCGGTCTTCGCGCTGCCAGGCTCGTCGATGACGAGGTCCGAGACGTCGCTTCCGGCCCTGTTCGGTGAGCCGGTCCAGAAGTCGCGCGACGCGTCGACGCATCAGTCGTCGTCGGGGCGGGGGAGGCGCACGCGCTGGTCGGCCTCACGGCTGGCGGCGGCGAGCTCCTCGCGGTGCTCGGTGAGCGCGGACCGCAGCCGGTCGTCGGCGATCGCGAGCATGCGCACCGCCAGCAGCCCGGCGTTGTGGGCGTTGTCGATCGCGACCGTGGCGACCGGGACGCCCCGAGGCATCTGCACGATCGACAGCAGCGAGTCGAGCCCGTCGAGCGCCTTGAGCCTGACGGGCACGCCGATGACGGGCAGCTCCGTCACCGACGCGAGCATGCCCGGCAGGTGGGCTGCCCCGCCGGCGCCGGCGATCAGCACCCCGAGGCCCCGCTCCGCGGCGGACGCGCCGTAGGCGAGCATCTCCTCGGCACGGCGGTGAGCCGACATCACCCGCAGCTCGCAGGGGACCGCGAAGCGCGCGAGCACGTCCGCGGCGGCCTGCATCACGGGCAGGTCCGAGTCGCTGCCCATCGCGATCCCGACACGGGCCTGGGTGGTCATGGTGACTCCTGGTGGGTGAGGATCCCCGCCGCCCGCCAGGCGCGGCCGCGAGTGTCGATGGGGTCGTCGCCGAGGGCGGTGACGTGGCCGACCTTTCGCCCGGGTCGGGGCGCCTTGTCGTACAGGTGCACGGCTACCCCCTCGACCGCGAGCGCCTCCGGCACGCGCTCACGAGGGTCGCTCGAGTCGGCCGGGCCGAGCAGGTTCACGGTGACCGCGCAGGGGGCGGTCGCGGAGGTGTCGCCGAGCGGCCAGTCGAGCACCGCGCGGGCGTGGTTCTGGAACTGTGACGTTCGCGCACCCTCGATGGTCCAGTGCATCGAGTTGTGCGGGCGCAGCGCAAGCTCGTTCACGACCAGCCGGCCCCGGGTGACGAACAGCTCGACGGCCAGCATCCCGACGGCACCGATCGCGTCCGCGATGCGCCGGACCAGGGCGGTGGCCTCATCGGCTACCTCCCGTGGCACGTCGGCGGGGGCGATCAGCTCCACGCAGATGCCGTCGCTCTGGACCGTCTCGGTGACGGGGTAGACCCGGAGGTCGCCGGACGGGCGCCGCGCGAGCGCGGCCGCGATCTCGCGCTCGATGGCGACGTGCTCCTCCACGAGGAGCGCCACCCCGGCCTCCAGGCAGCTGGTGACGACGTCCCGGGCCGCGTCGAGGTCCCCGACCACCCAGACGCCCCGTCCGTCGTAGCCGCCCCGCTGGGTCTTGACCACGAGCGGCCAGCCGTGCTCCTCGGCGAAGGCTTGGACGTCCTCGGAGCTCGCGACCGCGGCGAAGGTCGGCACGGGCAGGCCCGCGCGCGACAGCTCGGTGCGCTGGTGCAGCTTGTCCTGCGCGAACAGCGACGCCGCCGGCCCCGGCCGCAGGACGTGTCCTGCCGCGACCAGCGCCTCGAGGTGCGACGGGTCGACGAGCTCGTGATCAAACGTGACGACGTCGCAGCCCTCGGCGAAGGCCGCGAGGTCCCCGCGGTCGTCCCAGGACCCGACGGTGACGTGGCGGGCGATGGTGGCGGCCGAGGCGTTCGGCTGGTCGGCGAACACGTGCAGTGGCACGTCGAGGCCCACCAGCGCCTGGCAGGTCATCCTGGCCAGCTGGCCCGCCCCCACGATGCCGAGCACGGGGATGGTCA
>CAZSQF010000290.1:2857-3944 GCA_964608935.1 uncultured Actinomycetota bacterium
CGCCCGGCCGGTCACTGGCCATGGGTCGCGACCGCGGTGTCGCGGCACGTATCCTCGATCCATGACGCGTCTGCGCCGGTTTCGCGAGCGGTTGGTCCTCGGCTCGATCCTCCGCTACCTCGATGGCGACGAGGAGATCCTCGCGTGGGCCCATGCGAACGTCCCGGAGGTTCGTGCCCCCGGCGTCCTCGTCGTCACCAACCACAACTGTCTGCTCCACGTCGCGAGCTCGGGGATCCCGGACATCGCGACCCCGCTGTCGGAGCTGTCCGGCTTCAAGCTCAATCGGCGCAAGCCCGAGGTCGTCCGGGTGCGCCTGGTCGGCGAAGGCCATGAGGTCGACGTCGAGCTGTCGCTGACCAACCGGGTCCGCTCCCGCTCGGTCGGCCGCGTCCTGTCCGCGCTGTCACACCACCAGATCGTCGGGCCCGACAGCTTCGATCCGGCACTCACGTCGCCGGTTCCGCCGATGGTTCGCGGCGTCAGGCACCACGCCCGCAGGGTCTGGGTCACCGTGCTGGGCGTGCTCGTCCTGCTGGTCAGCCTGGTGTTCGCCTCGCCCTTCGTCCCCGGCCCCGGGGCGCTGACCGCCGTGGCGGGCATCGCGATCCTCGCGCGTGAGTACGAGTGGGCCCGTGACCTCCACGTCTGGGCGGCCCGGCAGGCGGATCGGCTGATCTCGTGGATGCGGGGGCTGCGCACCCGTCGCCGGGCCCCGGCCCGCGACGACGCCGGCGACGGTGGTCCACGCCACGGCCAGGCGCTCGAGGCGGAGGTGCCGGTCCCAGGTGACCAACGGCTCGGCGACGATCCCGACCGCGACGCGTTCGCGTCCTAGCAGCGACGCTCCCCGCCCGGGAGTGTCCGGTCGGGTGGGGCGCCGGCCGACGTCGCCGACGCCCCACGGGTCACGGGGTCAGTTGCCGGCGCGGTCGACGCGTGGCTGGAGGACGAACAGGCCGCGGTCGATGCTGCTCACCGCGACGACGCCCTTCTGGCGGAAGTACGGGTAGCTGCTCCACGCCCCGCCCTCGAACGACGCGTTGTCGTTCTGGGGGTAGACGTCGAAGAAGGCCACCTCGCGCAG
>CAZSQF010000291.1:0-3896 GCA_964608935.1 uncultured Actinomycetota bacterium
ACTTCTGGGAGGTCGGTCCCGCCCTGGCGACACTGCGGCTGGATGCCACACCACCATCGGTGCCGGATGCCGCCCTGCAGGAGCTCGCCGCGCTGGACCGTGAGGTGGCGGGCGTGCCTGTGGCCGAGGTGCTGGCAGACGCCTACGAGGTGATCACCACGTCCGCTCGCGCCCGCCTGACGGGTTGACGGTGCCGCTGTTGTCGCTCGGAGGCGTGACACCCCGGCCCTCCCCGTGGGCTGTCGAGACGTCAGGCGCGTTCGGACCTGGCGAAGGCGGCGACCTGACGGACGAACTCGGGGTAGTCCTGACGTGCCCGCTCTACGGCGGAGACCAGCTTGTCGAGGTCGATGGCGACGTACTCATGCACAAGAACGTTTCGCGCGCCGGCCGACGGGGCGAGCCGGACGGCCAGGCCCTTCTCCATGGCCCCTGCCTCAGCCGCCAAGAGGAAGCTCGTCGCGTAGTCGGCAGCGGATCGCCCGAGTCGGGCAGCGACCACATGCAGGTTGATTGCCACCGCGAGGTCGACCAGTACCGTCACCCAACGCTCGACCGCGGCGCGCACGACGGGATCAGCGGCGAGCCGTCCCACGTCAACCTCGCCCAGGTCCTTGACATGGCCGAGCGTCTGCTCCATCAAGCGAAGCTTCTCGTGGATGGTGTCAGGGTCCAGGCGCCGAGGCGTCACGTGGCCATCAGCTCCAGCCCGAGGTCGCGCATCCACCGGGTGTCGAGTTCGTGGGCGAGGGCGGCCATCTGCAGGCGGGCGAACGTGCCTCGCTCACGTTCGTACAGCGGTACCGCCCCGGGGCCGAGCGCTCGTGCACGTGCCACGGTGCCGGCCCGGCGCAGGTCCAGCAGGTCGATGGCAGAACACGAGGTGAAGGCCATCAGCGCCGCCACGAACGTGCCGGGGTCCCCAGCGTCAGGGTCCAGCAGCGCGGCGACGTCGAGGTCCGCAGGGGCGCGCACCGGTTCGGGGTCCGTCACCGATCCGAAGACGACCAGCAGGTCCACGCCGTGCCGCTCGCACAGTGCGGCAAGATCCTCCGAGGCGGCGCCGCGGAGGAGATCGAGGGCCTGCGCAGGTGTGGACATGCCGCCCCGACTGTACGCGGCGGGCGACGTCAGATGAGCAAGCCGGCGCCGAAGGCGATGGCCGCGACCGTGAATGCCATCAGGGCGTTTGTGATCAGAATCGTCCGAGTCATGTTCCGCAGGTCCGAGCGCAGGTTGTCGAACACGTCACGGGTAGCCTGCATCTCGCCGTCCAGCGCACTCTCTCGCATCGCCGCTCTCACCTGCGGTTGTCCTTGGAGGTTACTGATCTTCGGCGTGTCCGGTGCGGGACTGGCGAGGTCGAGGACGGCACGCACGACGTCCGCGCTGACGTGGGCGACGTTGGCCAGGTCGAGGGTGAGGCGGTTGGCGACGAACGGCTCCGACAGCAGCCCCTCCTGCGCGGCGCCTCGTCGATCCAGTAGGCACCGTCGGGGCGGAAGTCGAAGTCGGCGCCCGTCGGCGGGTCCACGTGGTTCAGCGCCCACGTCAGCACCGGCACGACCGCGTAGGTCACCGCGCGCGGGTTCGGGTCGACCTCGTGCTGGGACAGGTACGCCGCTCCGTCGGCCCATTCGTCGACCACCGCCTGGGAGAAGTGCTCGTAGCCGGCGAACCGGGTGAACCGGTCGGTGTTGAAGGACGACGACCGCCGGATGATCCCGTGGTCAGCGCTGTCGGCACGCGTTCCTCCCGGTCGCCGGGCGGCCTACGAGGCGTTCGGCCTCGAACGAACGGACGTGGCCGGCCGGGCGCGGGCCCGCTTCCTTGGTAGCAGTCCGCCAGGCTGGGAGACCCACGATGAGGCACCTCCTCGGGATCGGGGTCCTGGCCACGATCGCCGACGCGGCTACCACGTGGTTGGCGGTGCAGCTCGCCGCGGTGAACGCGAGCATCCAGTTCATGGAGGTCAACCCGCTGGTCGACTCGGTCCTGGGCGCCGCCGGGCCGGTCCGGGCGATGGCGCTGCGGGCGGCCGTGGGCGTGGCCCTGTTCGTGTTCCTGGCGTGGGCGACCCGGCGCTCCCGGTTCGGGCTGTGGCCGTTGGGGCTGGCGACCTCGCTCACCTGCCTGGTCGTGACGTGGAACGTCTGGCTGCTGCAGGCCCACCTGTGACCGCGTCGGACTGGGCGATCCTTGCAAGCACGGGGCCGCCGTCTGCTACCTGCTTGCGGAGGCGTTCGATGACGACCCGTTCCTGATCCTGCGGTGGCGGGGCCGGGACCGTGAGCTGCTGCTGGCCAACCTGCGGGCCCTGCGCGGGACGCCGACCGTGCCTGTGCCGGGTGCGGACGAGGCGGCCCGTGGGCCGTGGTCGAGGAGGTCGAGGTTGCCCCGCCGGGCGAGCGGCTGGCGGGCTTCTGGGAGGTCGGCCCCGGCTTGGAGGCGCTGCGGCTGGACGTGACGCCACCGTCGGTGCCGGATGCCGCCCTCCGGGAGCTGGCCCGCTCGATCGTGAGGTGGCTGGCGTGCCGGTGGCCGAGGTGCTGGCGGGCGCCTACGAGGTGATCACCACGTCCGCCCGCGCCCGCCTGACAGGGTGACGGTCCACCTCTATCGGCTCCTCGCAGCCCGTCGTGCCCGTTCCGCCTGGCGGCTCGCGCGCTCCACTCGCTGCTGGTGACGTCGGAGAACATCCCGGAGGTGGGCACTTGCCTTGTCCATGTCGTGCATGACCTGTGCGAGGTGTTCGAGGTAGGCGCCCCCGACCGGTGACGTCTCGGACTCGTCCGCCGAGGATGCACAGGCCCGTCGGATCCATTCGGAGAGGGTCAACCCACTGTCCGCGGCCGCAGTTCGGATCGAATCAGCCTCCGCGGCCGGCAGACGGAAGGACAACGTGACGGACAGGGACGACGAGATGTGCGCATCCACCTCGTCACCCTGCTCGGCATCGAGCTCGTCGCGGTGGGCGTACTGCCAGTCTGCAAGCTCGCGTTCGCTCATGCGGTCTGATGGCTCTGTCATCTCGACACCCTCCACGCGCTGGTCGGTCGGGCGACGCCGGGGGGTACAGGAAGTTCACACGAATACCGTTGGCAACGGCGCAATAGTCGGCGGTGCGATGTCCCTTGTTCCTGCGGATGGCGGGGTGGCCGCGGAACACGGACTCGATCTCGGAGATGCTCACTCCGTGCCGAGTCGCATGTTCGATGTTGGAATCGTCGAACTCGATCTCATCGATCCGCACCGGATCTCCGTATTACGATTGAGGGTACCGTATTACGCCTGTCCCTCGACCGTAGGGCTTGCGTCGCGGTCATGGGACTGGCATCCACAGCGTGCCCAGGCGCAGCGCGCTGCGTGGCGGGTGGGAGCCGTCCCGGGCGTGAACCCATCGCACCGCGACGACCTTGTCCTGGCACGCCGTTGTCGCTCGGAGGCGTGACGCCCGGCCCTCCCTCCGCCTCAGGGTCAGGGGTCGAGGTGGACGTGCGCGGTCGCGGCCTCGGCGATGGTCACCAGCAGGTCGTCGCCGTCGCGCTCCAGCGTGGCACCGTCCGCGGACCAGTCCGTCCCCGGTGCGGCGGCTCCCACCAGCCTCACCGTCGCGGGGCCGTCGGTGGTGATCGCCACCTCGGCGGGGGCGTCGAGGTCGAGGTCGGCACGCATCACGTCTGCGCTGACGTGGGCGACGTTGGCGAGGTCGAGGGTGAGGCGGTTGGCGACGAACGGCTCCGACAGCAGGCCCTCCGGCAGCGGCTCGTGGCGCAGGCCGCTGCGCACGTACGGGGTGGAGTGGTCGGGTGGGCTGGCCACGCCGGTGTCCACGACCGGCACCTCCGCCGGCGCCGGGATGGCCTCCGACACCGCCTGCACCAGCGCCTTCGCGT
>CAZSQF010000292.1:0-3862 GCA_964608935.1 uncultured Actinomycetota bacterium
ACTCGGTCGCCGAGACCAAGGGCAAGCTCGACGAGCTGCTCGGCGAGTTCGCCGATCGCTACGGCGACGCGATCGAGGACCTCAAGATCTTCATGGACGGCTGCCCGCACGCCTGCGCCCACCACTGGGTCGGCGACATCGGCCTGCAGGGCACCACCACCAAGCTGCCCGACGGCACCCGGGTCGAGGCCTACGACGTCGCATTGCGCGGTGGGCTCGGTCCGGACGCCGCCATCGGTACCCCGCTGCTGCGCCGCATCCCGACCGGCGAGCTCAACGGTGCCCTCGACCGGCTGATCGCCGCCTGGGTCACCGAGCGTGCGGCCCTGAACGGGGAGGGCGCCGGCCACACCTTCCGGCGCTTCCTCGACCAGCGCACCGACGACGAGCTCAAGGCGCTGGCACTCGGCGAGGAGCCGCCGCAGGCCGGCGACGGCGTCGAGGACCGCCCGATCGTGCGGGTGCCGGGCACGCTGCTCGAACTGTCCGACGGCGCCGATGAGATCCCGGTCGACGCCGCCACCGTGGGTGAGGCGCTCGCCGCCCTGCGGACCGAGCACCCGCGTCTCGTCGCCGAGCTGCTGGTCGAGCCCGGCACGGTCAACCCGGCGCTGAACCTCTACGTCGGCGAGGACGACATCCGCTCGCTCGGTGGGCTCGAGGCGCCGCTCGAGCACGGCGACGAACTGCTGATCCTGCCCGCCCTCGCCGGCGGCTGACGCCCTCGAGCCCCGCCCCGGACGCCGCCCCCGTTCCCGCTGGAGGACTGCATGACCCCCACCGCGTTCGCAGACCCGGTCGTCCTGGACGACCTCGAGATCGGCGAGATCGCCAACGACCTCGACGACCAGGAGCCCGAGGACGTCATCGACTGGGCGCTCGACACCTTCGGTGACCGCCTCGCGATCGTCACGAGCTTCCAGGCCGACGGCCTCGCGATCCTCGACATGGCCTACGAGGTCAAGCCCGACATCCGGGTCATCACCGTGGACACCGGCCGGCTTCCCCGGGAGACCCTCGACTACATGGACACGGTCCGGGCGCGCTACCCGTCGGCGCAGATCGAGGTCGAGCACCCCGACCAGCGCGAGGTCGAGGCGATGGTCGAACGGCACGGCCAGGACCTGTTCCGCAACTCGGTGCCGCTGCGGCTGGTGTGCTGCCAGATCCGCAAGGTCCGGCCCCTGCTCAACGCCCTCGAGGGCCTCGACGCGTGGTTCACGGGCCTGCGGCGGGACCAGTGGGCGTCGCGCGCGGCGATCCGCAAGGTCGAGCTCGACCACGACCACGACGGCATCGTCAAGGTGAACCCGCTGGCGGACTGGACCAAGGACGACGTGTCCGAGTACCTGGAGGAGCGCGGCGTGCCGCTGCACCCGCTCTACGCCCAGGGCTACACGAGCCTCGGCTGCGCCCCGTGCACCCGGCCCGTTCGGGCGGGCGAGGACGACCGCGCCGGCCGGTGGTGGTGGGAGACCAACGCCCCGAAGGAGTGCGGCATGCACTGCCCGATCGAGACCGGTGGGTTCGAGCACGAGTTCCACGCGATCCTGGGGGAGGCCCACGATGACGACCAGTGACACGGTCGAGGACACCGCCACGATCGAGCTCGACGCGGAGGAGCAGGAGCTGGTCGCCCAGGATCTCGAGCTGTTGCTGCCGACGCTCGACGGTGAGCGCCGGGAGCGGTTCCGCCAGCTCGCAGCCGCCGTCGCGATCGGGGAGGTGCCGGCGTCGCTCACGCCGGCGCTCGAATCGGTGCTCGAGCTCACCCTCCAGACGGCTCGCGCCAGGCAGCGCTACCGCGCGGAGGGGGAGAAGATCCTGACCGGCCTCTACCGCCGCACGCCCGGCGGTCGGGAGCTGACCGACCACCTGCGGCAGGTCAACGCGGCGCTGGACTCGCTCGCCGGGAACACCGTCGAAGCGGTCACGGTGCGCATGCGCACCGTGGGCCACTTCACGCTCACCATCCACACCGATGAGGCGACGATCACCCTGGCGTCGCGGCCCGACAGCGTCGACGTCGAGAGCGTCGCCGTCGGCACCTGACGCGCAGCGGAAGCCGCCGCCGGGCTGACGCGTTGCTCCCTGCACACCGACGGCCAGCCGTGCCGTGGAAGGGAGCAACGCCATGACCGAGGTTCGGGGGCGGGTCCGCGCCGAGCCCGGGCAGAAGCGTGTCCGTGCGTTCCTCGCCGGGAGGCTCGTCGCGGACACGCGGCGGCCGTTGCTGGTCTGGGAGAAGCCGTGGTATCCGACCTACTACCTCCCGGTGGCCGACGTCGCGGCCGAGCTGGTGCCGACCGGGGCGACCGAGCGTGCCCCGAGTCGCGGCGACGGGCGCGTCCACGACCTGCGGGTCGGTGACCACCTCGTGACGGGTGCCGCGGTGACGTTCCCGGACTCGCCGCTGCCGGCTCTGCGCGAGCACGTCCGCATCGCGTGGGGCGCGGTGGACGCCTGGTTCGAGGAGGACGAGCAGGTCTTCGTCCATCCGCGCGATCCGTACAAGCGGGTCGACATCCTGCCGAGCTCGCGGCACGTGGTGGTCGAGACCGACGGCCAGGTCGTGGCCGAGTCGCGACGACCGACACTCTTGTTCGAGACCGGCCTGATCGTGCGGACCTACCTCCCGCCGGTCGACGTGCGCCGGGACCTGCTGGTGCCGTCGGACACGGTCACTCGCTGCCCCTACAAGGGCACGGCCGACTACTTCCATCTGCGTGCCGGTGAGATCGCGGTCGACGATGTCGCGTGGAGCTATCCGTTCCCGACGCCCGAGTCGGCGCGGATCGCCGGGCTCCTGGCGTTCCACGACGAGAAGGTCGACGTGATCGTGGACGGAGATCGCCGACCCCGCCCGGCGACCGGAGCACGCACCGACGCGTGACGGGACGCGCACCGGCGCGTCACGACGGTACGCGGTCGACGAACAGGCTCTGCGAGGCGGTGCCGATCCGACCGGCGCCGTCGAAGAGGGTCGAGGTGGCCAGCCCGATGCCGGACGGGTGCGCCACGGAGCGTGAGGACATCGCAATCCACTCGCCGACGGGCAGCCGGTGCACATTGACGTTGAGGTCGGGGTTGATGAACAGGTAGGACCCGAAGGGCAGCGGTGAGCCGATGCCGTTGCCGAAGTCCGCGGCCGCTGCGACCCGCGCCAGGGGTGTCACCTCGACGCCCTCGAGCAGCGGGGCCACGACGCGGAACCAGCAGGTCGCCGGACCCGGGGGACCGAGCTCACCGTCGACGAACCGGACGTCGACCGCGTCCCAGAAGCCGTAGGGCTGCCAGGTTTCGTGGCCGGCGAACCGGGCGAGTCCGTCCGGACCGGTCCGTGGGGCCGGGTCGTCGGTGCCGGCCTCCGGTGCGACGTCGACCTCGCCGGTGCGGATCCGCAGGGCGCGGCAGCGCACCAGCTCGGTCCCGTCCTCGGTCGTGAGCGCTGCCTCGGCGACCTGGACGCGCCTGCCGTCGCGCAACGGTCGCACGTCCACCCGCAACGGCGCGAGCGGCACTGGCCGCAGGATGTCGTAGGTGAGGCGCACACCCTGCATCGGTGCTGCCGACGGAATCGTGTCGATGAGCGCCGCCAGCAGCGCGGCCGGCGCCCCGCCGTGACACGCGTTGTCGTCCCAGGGGCCGCGGGCGATCGACGTGGGCACCACGTACTCGCCATCACGTTCGAAGATCGCCTCGACCACGCCGGATCCTGCTCCGATGCCCACAGCGGAGCGAGAGCGTAGACGCTGCCGGGCCCAGCACTGCCGGCGGAGGGCCCGGGGATTGGGTCCGCGCTCCCGCGCTCTGGCGAGAAGGAGCCCACGTGACCAGGTTCACGCGACTTCGCGTGTATCGC
>CAZSQF010000293.1:0-3860 GCA_964608935.1 uncultured Actinomycetota bacterium
ATGGGTCGGCAACCCGTGTCTAGGTCGTGGCTACGGTCTGGCCTGCACGCAGCGTTGCTTCTGTGTGCCGAGCCTCTCGATGGAGAGCTCGACCTCGTCACCCTGACGCAGATACTGCGGAGGCGAGGATCCGAGGCCGACACCGGCCGGCGTGCCGGTGTTGATGAGGTCGCCCGGCTCGAGCACCATGAACTGGCTCAGGTACCACACGAGGTAGGGCACCGAATACACCATGTCGGCGGTCGTGCCCTGCTGCATCCGCTCGCCGTCGACGTCGAGCCACAGCCCGAGCCGATCGACCGTTCCCACCTCGTCGGCCGTCACGAGCCACGGCCCGAGCGGGTTGAACGTCTCGCACGACTTGCCCTTCACCCACTGCCCACCGCGCTCGAGCTGGAACGCGCGCTCGGACACGTCGTTGGAGATGCAGTAGCCGGCGATGGTCCGCGTCGCCGCGGCCTCGTCGGCGAGGTAGCGGGCCCGGGCGCCGATGACCACCGCGAGTTCGACCTCCCAGTCGGTCTTGTCGCCGCCGACCGGGAGCAGGACGTCGTCGTCGGGCCCGACCACCGTCCCCGGGTCCTTGAAGAACACGATCGGCTCGTCGGGGATCGGGTTGCCGGACTCGCGCGCGTGATCGGCGTAGTTGAGGCCGATGCACACGACCTTTCCGGGCCGTGTCACCGGTGGGCCGATCCGCTCCCCGTCGAGGCGCAGCGCCGGCAGGTCGCCGCCGTCCACGGCCTGACGGAGTCGATCCAGGCCACCGCCGCCCAGGAACGGGCCGCCGTAGTCGTCGGGTGCGATCGAACTGGCGTCGAGCGCCTGCCCGTCGGCGGACAGCACCGCGGGGCGCTCCCCGCCGGGCGGGCCCACGCGCACGAGTCTCATCCTGTCTCCTTCGGTCGGTCCTCGGTGTCGTCGGTCAGCGGCCACACGCCGCTCAGGTGCTGGTAGGGCAGACGGGTGAGGTCACAATCGGTGACCCCGCGCGTGCCTGCGTCGACGAAGTCGCGCACCAACCCGTCCCACCCGGCGCGGAGGGCAGCCGCGCCCTTGAGGGCGACGACGTCGTAATCGGCCGGGTCCACACCGACGCTGCGGAACATCTCGGGGTCGTTGGGCTGGACAGGAAGCGACTGGACCAACACGTCGACGTGTTCGACCGACACCAGTGCCGTGGGACCCATGCGCACCCTTGCGCCTTGGGCCATCGGGCCGGTGTTTCGGAACGTGCCGTCCCCGAGTCCGCGCACAACGGACGGTGCCTCGACCGGGGCACCGCCGAGCGCCTCCGCCTTGCCACCCAGCGGGATCGTGAGCCGCGTCCCGACCCCGCCGGCCGCGGCCGCCGTCGCGAACTCGGGATCGCAGATCGTGGTCAGCGCCCGGGTCGCCGGTCGTGCGAGCAGCGCGTGGAGGAGCCAGGTGCTGTCCCCGGGTGCGCCACCGCCGATGTTGTCGCCCGTGTCGGCGACCGCGACCAGTCCGCGCCCGTCCGCCCGCTCGCTCGCGAGGCCGATGGCCTCGTCGGCGTCGGGCAGGTCGACCTCGAACTCGTGCCGGTGGGCCGCGGCGAGCGCCGCGAGGTCGTCGAGGGCGTCGCCGGCCGCGGCGGTGGCGCCGGCCGGCGTGGTGACGGTGAACGACAGCCCGGCGTGGGGCACGTCGGCGTAGGCGTAGCCGCCGTGGACGGTGACGTCGATCAGCCCCTGCCGCCGTTCGAGTTCCCGCGCGCGGGCGACCAGCCGCGACAGCGGCCGCTCGGCGGTGGCCTGCGCGATCGGGGCGGCCAGCAGCGGCACGCGCCGGTGCGCCAGCTCGGTACGCAGATCACCGTCCACCAGTCGCGCCAGGTGGCCTGCCGCGGCCACGCCGCAGTCGTAGGTGTCCACGTGCGGGTTGGTGCGATAGCCCACGAGCACGTCGACGAGGTCCGTCCGGACGCCCGTCATGTTGGCGTGGAGGTCGGTCACGACCGCCACCGGGCGGTCGTCGACCACCTCGCGCACGGCATGGAGCAGCCGTGTCTCGGGATCGTGGTCGTCCTCGACCACCATCGCGCCGTGCAGCTCCAGCAGGACCCCGTCGACCGGTGCCGCCAGCCGCAGCCCGTCCACCAACCGGTCAACGATCGCGTCGAACGCGGCGCGGGTCACGGCGCCGGCGGGGGTTGCGTACGCACCGAACACCGGCACGACCTCGAGGCCGCTCGACCCCGCCCCGTCGAGGAATCCCCCCACCACGGTGCGCGTGCCGGCGTAGTCGTCGACCAGCCCGATGCCATCGAGCCAGCCCCCGCGACGCTCGAACGCGGCACGGTCGGTGACCGACGCGGCGAACGTGTTGGTCTCGTGGAAGCAGGCCGCGACCGCGACGCGCCGCATCGCCGCTCGTGCACTCACGCCGCCCTCATCGTCGTCGGCGCCGGTCAGGCGTCGCCCGCGGACAGGGCCGCGTCGAACCGTTCGAGCACGGCGTCGCGTTCGGCATCGCCGTGCGCCGTCGACACGTACCAGATGCCGCGTCCCGCCACCCAGACGCCGTGGTCGACCAGCCGGTCCGCGAACGCCCGGTAGCGCGCCAGGTCGAGCGCACGCACCCCGCGCAGGTCGTGCACCGTGTCGTCGTCGCCGAACGAGACGTGGAACGCCATGCCCAGCCCCTGGGCACGCAGCGGCACGTCGTGGACCTTGGCGAGGTCGCGGATGCCCCGCATGACGGCCTCGCCGTGCGATTCGACCCGGCCGTGGGGCGGGTCGTCGCGGAGCAGGTCCAGGCTCGCCACCACTGCGGCGCAGGCCATCACCGACGCGTTGAACGTCCCGGCGTGCGCGACGCCGTCGGCGAACCGCTCCATCAGCTCGCCGCGGCCGGCCAGGGCGGCCACGGGCCAGCCGCCGGCCATCGCCTTGCCGTAGGTCGCGAGGTCGGGCGTGACGCCGAACCGTTCGGCGCCACCACCCGGGGCGAGCCGGAACCCGGTGATGACCTCGTCGAAGACGAGGACGACGCCGTGGTCGTCGCACAGCTCGCGCACGCGCTCGAGGTAGCCCGGACGGGGTGCCACGGCGCCGTTGTTGCACATGTACGGCTCCATGATCACCGCCGCGATCTCGTCCCCGCGGGTGGACAGGACCTCGGCGAGCGCATCGGCGTCGTTCCACGGCAGCGTCACACCGTCGTCGAGGTGGCTTCGCAGCTGCCCGTCGCTCGCGGGGCCGGGGTTGCCGTCGGCGTCGGCGCCGAGCAGCACGTTGTCGAGCCAACCGTGGTAGTGGCCCTCGAAGCGCACGAAGCGGTCGCGGCCGGTGACGGCGCGGGCGAGGCGGAGCGCGGCCTGGACCATCTCGGTGCCCGACACCCCGAAGCGGACCATCTCCGCCCAGCCGACCATGTCGAGGAAGCGCGCCCCGGCCTCGTTCTCCAGCGCATGCTGCGCGCCGTAGATCAGCCCCTGCTCGCACGCCCGGGCCACCGCGGTGTTGACCGCCTCGGGCGCGTGCCCGAGGAAGTTTGGCCCCTGACCGAGCAGGTAGTCGACGTAGTCGTTGCCGTCGACATCCCACAGCCAGGCACCGGCCCCCCGCTCGAAGAAGACCAGCGGCCCGGTCATGCGCACGTTGGAGTGGACCCCGCCCGGCGTGAGCTGTGCCGCCCGCGCGTGCAGCCGGTCGGACTGCTGCCGTGACCTGTCGCTCATGTTCCGTGTCCTCTTCGTGGATCTCGATGTGGATGGTGCTCCGAACCCGCCCCGGCGGCGGGGCCCCCCCCCCCACGCCCCCGCCCCCCCCCCAAAACCGACCCGCGCCGACCCCGCCCCCCCCCGAGCCGCCCCCCCCCCCAGCGGCCCCCCCCCC
>CAZSQF010000294.1:0-3843 GCA_964608935.1 uncultured Actinomycetota bacterium
CGTCCCGGCCCCGCCCGCGAGCACCAGTCCCTTCATCGCCCAGCGTCCCTTCCGACGCGTGGGACCGTAGCGGGCACGGACTGACCGCACGATCGTGTCAGGACGGCGGGAAGGTGACCACCCGATCGGCGGGGCCGCCGCCGTGGCTCTCCTTCAGGTGCCAGTCGGCGCCGCGGACGATGCCGGGCGTGGCGCGGCCGTCCCCGTTCCAGTCACCGACCACCGGGGTGTCGCCGGCGAGCACGCGGCCGTAGACGTAGGCGCGGTCCGCGCCGCCGCCCGACAGGGAGTCGCGCAGGTGCCACTCGCCGTCCCGGACGATGCCGACGGTGGCCCGGCCGTCACGGTTCCAGTCGCCCACCAGCGGCCGGTCGCCGCGGGTCAGCCGCCCGTACACGAAGGTGTTGTCGGAGACGCCCCCGGACTGGGTGTGGCGCAGGTGCCACTCGGTGTCGCGGATGATGCCCGGGAGGCTGCGGCGGCCGCCGTCCCAGTTGCCGGTGATCGGCACGTCACCACGGGTGACGCGGCCGTAGTGGAAGGTCCCGCTCGCCGAGCCGCCGCGAAGGGCGTCGTTCACGTGCCACGTGCCGTCGCGGATGATCGAAACGGTGTCCCGGCCGTCGCCGTTCCAGTCGGCGACCACCGGCACGTCGCCGGGACGGCCGTAGTTGAACTCGTGGATCTTGCCGCTGGCGGTGCGCAGCCGGGTCCGGCCGTCGCACCACCATCCGAGCCCGTCACGGCCGCTGCCGTCCCAGTCCCCCGCGAAGGCATACCCCCGCTCGACGCAGGTGCCCGACGAGCCGGGCAGGTCGCCGCGCGACTGCGCTGCCTTCAGGCTCGCGTAGGGATTGCGCCGGTGGGCGCCGTACGGGTCGGTGACCGCCGTGTCCCCGATCTCGAAGTGGAGGTGGGGGCCGTTGCAGCTCGCAGTGCCGGAGCAGCCGACGAAGCCGATGTGCTGGCCGCGTTCGACGCGGGTCCCGGCCTTCATCCCGGACGCGTAGGCCTCGTCGGGCCCAAGATCCTGCCGGCCGAGGTGGACGTAGCTGTAGGTCCGGCCGTCGTCGCCGGCGATGCGGATCATGTAGCCGTAGGACGGCAGGGTGCCGTCGAGGCCGCTGATCCACGTGATCGTGCCGCCCATCGCCGCGTGCACCTTGGCCCCGTAGGGAGCCATGATGTCGGTGGCCTGGTGCCGGCGGCTGCAACCGCTGCCGCGGCAGTGGTGGTAGTCGTCGACGTACGAGTTGGACCCGGCGACCGGGAAGGTGAGGTCGATGGACCCGTCGTAGGACGACGACGCCTCGGCCTTCACGGCGGTCACGCCGAGCGCGACGAGGACGACCCCGAGCGTGAGCAGGCCGAGTCCGGCCACGATGAGATTCAGACGCATGTCCCTCGTCATCGACCGCCACCCGCGTGGGCTTGAACCGCCGTCGATAGGCTCACGGCGGCCAGGGGGGATCCATGGGTGGAGTCGCACGTCGGGCCCGTCAGGGGCTGGCCCGCGTCGTGGCGCCGGTCGTCTACCGCCTGTTCCCTCGTCTCGGTCGGCGATCGACGAAGGTCCTGCTCGCCGGAGCGCGCACGCTGGGCCTCGAGGATCGGGCCGCGCTGCCGCTGCTGCGCGAGGCGCAGCGCCGCTTCCGGAACGGCGAGCCGGAACGTGCCAACGACATCCTGGGCGTCATCGGGGCCTCGGCGGACACGACCAGCCCCGCCCCGTCGCGGGTGGTCGACGTCCGGCAGGCCGACGCGCGGACGCTGATCGAACAGATCCAGGCGCACATCGCCGGCCACGACCTCGAACGGGCCCGACAGCTGGCCGAGCGTGCCGTCGAGGAGCATCCCGACGTCATCCGCTTCACGGACCTGCTGCTGTCGTTGCTCCACGAGATGGGCGAGGCCGACCGGGCGCTGTCGCTCGCGATCCACAACGCCGAGCGGCGCATCCGACGCCTCCACCGGCTGCGTGACTCGACGCTGCCGGCGCGACGCCTCACCCGCGACACGCGCGTCCTGATCTCGGGCTACTTCTACTCCGGCTCCGGCGCGGTCCTCGACTACCTCCGCGACTTCCCGGGCACCGTCAAGTGGACCCCGACCGGCGAGATGCGACTGCTGAAGTTCCCCGGGGGCTTGGACGACCTCGCCAAGCGGCACAAGGAGCACGGAGCGCTGACCGCGTCGGACCTCGTCGACCTCTACCTCCACGTCACCGGGTGGAAGGTCACCCTCAGCCCTCCGGGAACCTACGACCAGTGGGCGATCGTCAACCGCAACAGCCGGCGCATGTTCCGCAAGCCGGTCGCCTTCGGCTACCTGGCCGCGCTGCTGGAGTGCTTCCGCGAGCTGGCGACCACCCCGACGGTGGCGGACACGACCGCCGGTCTCGAGGAGCATTTCCGCAACCATCTCGAACGAGCCCTCGACGCTGCGGCGACCGACGCCCAGGCCGACCTGCTCCTGATCGATCAGGCGATCACCGCGTGGCGGTTCGACCTCGGACGCCTGGTGCCGCCGTCGACGTTCATCAGCGTCCATCGCGATCCCCGCGACCAGTACGTCGAGGTGCGCGAGGTCCTCGAACAGCCCGGCCGCAGGCAGGCCACAGCGGAATCATTCGCGAAGCGCAACCGGCGAAACCGCGACAAGGTCGAACGGCTCACACCCGAGCTCGAGCGTGATCACGGCCACCGCATCGTCCGCGTCGGCTTCGAGGACTTCGTCATGGACCACGACCGCGAGTCGCGGCGGCTGGTCGACCTCCTCGGGCTGGATCCGGACCGGCGGGTCGCCGGTCGGTTCGACCCGGAGCGCTCGCGGGCCAACATCGGCAAGCACGCCACCCTGCTCGACGATGGCGACCGCGCCACCCTCGAGGCCGAGCTGGCCGAGTTCCTCAGCCCACACGCCGATTCGCCGCTGGCCCACGACGACCGGTGACCTCCCGCCCACGCGCGCACGACCGGCGCCGCGGAGCATCCATTATCCTCAGGTGTTCACGACGCCACGAGGCCCGCGCGCCCCCGTCGGCCGAGACTCGATCGAGGAACTCCATGTCGAAGACGCCCACCGTGTACGTGGGGATGAGCGCCGACCTCATCCACCCCGGACACATCAACATCCTCCAGCAGGCCGCCGAGCTCGGCGAGGTCACGGTCGGCCTGCTCACCGACGCGGCGATCGCCAGCTACAAGCGCCTGCCGCACATGACCTTCGACCAGCGGCAGGCGGTGGTGGAGAACCTCAAGGGCGTCTCGCACGTCGTCGCCCAGGAGACCCTCGACTACGTGCCCAACCTCGAGCGGCTCAAGCCCGATTACGTCGTGCACGGGGACGACTGGCGCACCGGCGTCCAGCAGCGGACCCGCGAGCGCGTCATCGAGGCGCTCGACCGGTGGGGCGGCAAGCTCGTCGAGGTGCCCTACACGCCGGGCATCTCGTCGACCCAGCTCAACGCCTCGCTGCGCCAGATCGGGACGACCCCGAGCGTGCGGTTGTCGCGGCTCCAGCGGCTGATCGAACACAAGCCGATCGTGCGTCTGCTCGAGGCCCACAACGGACTGACCGGGCTGATCGTCGAGAACACCACCGCGGACCGGGACGGCCACCAGGCCGAGTTCGACGGGATGTGGTCGAGCTCGCTGACCGACTCGACCTCGCGCGGCAAGCCCGACATCGAGGCCGTCGACATCAGCTCGCGCCTCCAGATCGTCAACGACATCTTCGAGGTCACGACCAAGCCGCTGGTGTTCGACGGCGACACCGGCGGCAAGCCCGAGCACTTCACGTTCACGGTCCGCTCGCTGGAGCGTCTCGGCGTCTCTGCGGTCA
>CAZSQF010000295.1:0-3843 GCA_964608935.1 uncultured Actinomycetota bacterium
CACCAACCTGAGGGAACACGCCGAGGGCCGCCCCACATGGGGCGGCCCTCGGTCGTGTCGATCGGGGATCTGAGGGGTCGACGCGGGCGATCTGAGGCTTTGCCTCAGGACATCGGAGGGGCCTCAGGCGCATCGTGGGACCATCACGAAGGAGCCCGCGATGCACCCGATCATCTCCCACCAGGTGGCCACCCTCCGCATGGAGGACTTCCGCCACGAGGCTGACGCTGAGCGCGCATCCATGCGCGTTGCTCGCCCGTCCCGGCGTCACGTCCGGTGGCCATGGACACGCGAACGGACGGGCCGAACGCCGACGTCCGGCATGGTCCGCCACGTATGACGGCGGCGAGTGTCATACTCGGCAGCATGAGTCGCGTGACCAGTCCCGACTTCGTGGGGCGCGAGGGCGAACTGGCGCGCCTTCGTGAGCTCGGCGGTGCGGCGCGAGATGGCGATGCGGCCCTGGTGCTGGTCGGCGGTGACGCCGGCATCGGCAAGACACGCCTGGTGTCGGCGTTCACCGACGAGGTCGACGGGGCCCGTGTGCTGGTGGGCGGGTGCCTGCAGCTCTCCAGTGCCTCGGTCCCGTACGTGCCCCTCGTGGAGGTGCTGCGGCAACTTGGCCGTGAGCGGGGCGAGGATGGGATCCGGACGCTCCTGACGGGCCCCCGCGCGCTGCTGCGGCGCCTGCTGCCGGAGGGCATGCGCGCCGCGGCGGGCGAGCGGCTGCCAGACCGGGAGGCCGGAACCCATCTGCACGAGGCGGTGCTGTCGCTGCTCGAGGCGCTCGGTGCCGAGTCGCCACTGGTCCTGGTCGTCGAGGACCTGCACTGGGCGTCCGCGTCCACGCTCGACCTCGTGACGTTCCTGGCGCGGAACCTTCCCCGAGGCCCGGTGCTGCTGGTGGCCACGTTCCGCACCGACGAGCTGCACCGACGGCACGCGCTGCGGCCCGTGCTGGCCGAACTCGGCCGGCTGCCCGCCGTGGAACGCATCGACCTGGGGCCGTTCTCGGTCGAGGAACGACGTCGGCAGGTGACCGCGATCCTCGGTGGCCCGCCTCCCGAGGCGGTGTTCGCCGAGGTCTCTCGTCGATCGGAGGGCAACCCCTTCTACGCCGAGGAACTGCTGGCCGCGAGCGCGACCACACCGGGGGAGCTGCCCCCGACGCTGCAGGCGATCCTCATGCAGCGCATGACGGCGCTCCCGGACGAGGCCATGGACGTGCTCCGGGTCGCAGCGGCGGCGGGCCGACGCGTCGACCATGCGGTGCTCGATCGGGTGTCCGGTCTCGACCCATCGACGTTGCGCGCGGGACTGCGAGCCGCCGTGGACAGCGGCATCCTGCTCGCCGACGGGCGGCACTATCGGTTCCGTCACGCCCTGTTGCAGGAAGGGGTGCACGACGACCTGCTGCCCGGCGAGCGGGTCCAGGTCCACGCCCGGCTCACGGAGGCGCTGCTCGCCGAGCCGGAGCTGGCCGGGGACGGCCCCGACGGCGCCGACGCCGAGATCGCACACCACGCCCACGAGGCCATGCTGCTCGACCGGGCGTACACGGCGTCCCTGGCGGCAGCCGAGCGTGCCGTCGCCTCGTACGCCTTCGCGGACTCCCTCGACCACTACGAACGCGCGCTCGCCGTGCGGGAACGCTGCACGGATGAGACGACGGCAGCAGCACCGCGACGGCTGGACATCCTCCGTCACGCCGCACTGGCGGCCCGCCACGCTGGCGACCAGGGGCGGTCGGTCGGGTTCCTGCAGGCGGCGGTGTCGACAGAGGCATCCACTGCCGAAGAACGTGCGGACCTGCTGACGGACCTCGGGCTCGCGCACGGCTTCCACGGGCACCCGGCCCGGACCGTGGCCGCCCTCGAGGAAGCCCTGGACTGCGTTCCCGACCCCTCCCCGATGCGTGCGAAGGCCCTCGCGTACTGGTCGCTGTGCGCGATGGTCTACGGACGGCAGCCAGAGGCGTTGGCGCCGGCTCGGGAGGCGCTGGCGATCGCCCGTGCCGAGGACCTGCCGCTGGTCACGACGGTGGCCGCGAACGCGCTCGGAGGTGCCCTCACGGACGCCGGGGACGTCGAGGAGGGCGTGCAGCAGTTCCGCCTGGCGATCGACGTGGCGCGCGAACACGGCCTGGTGGACTGGGCCCTGGTCGCGTACAACAACCTCAGCCACTCGCTGGAGTCGGACTCGGATCGGTTCGACGACGCCCTCGCGGTGGCGATGGAAGGGCTTGAGTACGCCGAGGCCCGCGGGTGGCGTGGCTTCGCGATGGACTTCATGAGGCTGCGGGTCGTCCAGGGCCTCCTCGCGGCCGGGGACGTGGTCGAGGCGGACCGCCACTACGCCCAGGTGCGGCTTCGGCCCGAGTCGGGCCAACTGCTCGGCCACCACCTGCTGGCCGGGGTGGGGCTCCGGCTGGAGCAGGGACGGTTCGGGGAGGCCGCCGACCTGTTCGAACGAACCGGTGATGCGTCGAGTCGTGTCGACGAACCGCAGTTCGGCGCCCCGCTGGCCGGGATGCGGGCTCGCCTGGCCCTGTGCGAGGGGCGGTTGGAGCAGGCCTGGGAGATCCTCGATGCCGCCCGCTCCCTCCCGGTCCTGCACACCCGGCACGATCCCGTGCGACCGCTGGCGGCACGCGTGGTCGCCGAGCAGGTGGCGTTGCAGGCAACCAGTGACGCGGTGATCGCGCAGGCACGGGGACGGCTCGATGCGCTGGAGGACGACCTGCGGGCGATGCTGGCCGACGAGCCACCGGACGGCCACTGGGCGGCGCAGCTGCGCACCGCGGTCGCGCAGGTGGAGGCAGAACGGACCCGCGCGCTCGGCGAGCCGGACCCGGGCGCGTGGGAGCGGGCCGAGGAAGGGGTGGCGGCGCAGGGGTGGGTGCCGGAGCTCGCCTACCTGCGGATCCGGCGGGCCGAGGCACTGGTCGGGTGCGACCGCCGGGCCGAGGCAACCGACCTGCTCGGCGGGGTCCATGGCGACGCCGTCGAGCGCGGCCTTGCCTGGGTCCGTGACCAGGCCGAGGCGCTCGCGCGTCGGGCTCGGATCGGCCTGACCGGTGTGGCGGGGGCTGACGAGCACCCGTTCGGGTTGACACCGCGGGAGCAGGAGGTGCTGGCGCTGGTGGCCCGAGGGCTGACGAACCCACAGATCGGCGTACGGTTGTTCATCGCGGACAAGACGGCCAGCGTGCACGTGTCGAACATCCTGGCCAAGCTGGGTGCCGCCACCCGGGGGGAGGCGGCCGCGATCGCCCACGAGCACGGCTTCGACAGCGACCCGACCACGCCCGCGGCGTGAAGGGCCGCGTCGCGGACTCGCAGGGAGCCGAACAGGTCGAGGTCCGAGGTGGCCGCGTCCGGCCGTCGTAGGCTCGCGCGTCGTGACCCCCGGAGGCATGCGACCGATGGACCTCGCAACCCGCACACGCGTGCGCCTGCGCGTGGTCGTCGGCGTGCTCGTGGCGCTGACGGTCGTCGGCATGGCGGTGCTCTGGCCACGCACCGAGGAGATGCCCGAACGCACCGAGGCGCCCCCGCCAGCGGCCGAGGGCGTCGTTCGTGACATCGAGCCCTACGAGTCCGCACCCGACGCCCTGACGGGCGGCACCCGGTCCGCGATCCTGACCGTCGACATCACGTCGGGCCCGGACCGCGGGCGGACCGTCACCATCGACCAGCAGGTGGAGGGCCTGCCGGAGATCGAGCCCGGCGACCGGGTGCGCCTGTACACGGCCGGCGGCGAGGAGGGCGGTCGCCCCGACTACTACATCGGCGACTTCCAGCGTGGCGGGGCGCTGTGGCTGCTCGGCGCCATCTTCGTCGC
>CAZSQF010000296.1:0-3834 GCA_964608935.1 uncultured Actinomycetota bacterium
CGACGAGTCCGAGGTGCTCACGCCCGCCGACGAGGCCCACCACGTCGACAAGTGGCGCTTCGCCGTCCCGTTCGTGTGCGGGGCGACCAACCTCGGCGAGGCGCTGCGTCGCATCGGTGAGGGAGCGGCGATGATCCGCTCGAAGGGCGAGGCCGGGACCGGCAACGTGGTCGAGGCGACGCGCCACATGCGTGCGATCGCGGGGGAGATCCGGCGACTGAGCTCGATGGACGAGGCCGAGCTCTACGCCGCGGCCAAGCAGCTGCGCGCCCCGGTGGACCTCGTCGCCGAGGTGGCCGACAGCGGCCGGCTGCCGGTCGTGCTGTTCACCGCCGGCGGGATCGCCACGCCAGCGGACGCCGCGATGATGATGCAGCTCGGGGCGGACGGCGTGTTCGTCGGATCGGGGATCTTCAAGTCCGGCGACCCCGAACGGCGGGCCCGCGCCATCGTCGAGGCCACGACCCACTTCGAGGACCCCCAGGTCGTCGCGAAGGTCTCGCGGGGACTCGGCGAGGCCATGGTCGGCATCGAGATGCACACGTTGGCCGACGACCAGAAGTACGCCGGCCGCGGATGGTGACCACGGCCTGGGTTCCGGGGGACCGGCTGGCCAACCGGACGCCGGAGCCCGACGCGGATCCGGCGGCGCCCACGATCGGCGTCCTGGCCCTCCAGGGCGACGTGCTCGAGCACCTTCGCGCCCTCCGCCGGTGCGGGGCCCGCGCCGTCCAGGTCCGTACCCACGACGACCTCGACCGGATCGACGGGATCGTCATCCCGGGCGGCGAGTCCACCACCATCGGCAAGCTGCTCGAGCGCTTCGGTCTGCTCGACGACGTCCGTGACCGCATCCGGGCCGGTCTGCCCGCCTTCGGCACCTGCGCGGGCATGATCCTGCTGTCGGCCGAGCTCGAGCAGGAGCGCGCGCAGCCGCTGCTCGGCGTGCTCGACGTCCGCACGCTGCGCAACGCCTACGGTCGGCAGGTGGACTCGTTCGACACCGGGCTCGAGGTGGCGGGCATCGGCGGTGGGCCGATCGACGTGTCGTTCATCCGTGCGCCGCGGGTCGAACGGATCCTTGCGGACGACGTCGAGGTGCTCGCCGAGGTCGACGGCCACCCCGTGGTCGTGCGGCAGGGCCGGGTGCTCGCCGCCGCGTTCCATGCCGAGCTCACCGGCGACGACCGGCTGCACCAGTGGTTCGTCGACCAGGTGTCGCGGGTCCGATAGATAGCCTGGGGGACCGGCGGCGTGGACGCGCCGCGGTTCGCACAGCCCCTTTCTCTCGCGGAGGACGTGGATGGCCGGCCACAGCAAGTGGGCCAACATCAAGCACCGGAAGGCCGCGCAGGACAAGAAGCGCGGGAAGCAGTTCGGCAAGCGGATCCGTGCCATCGAATCGGCGGCCCGCGAGGCCGGCACCTCGGATCCCGAGGCGAGCCCGTCGTTGGCGCTCGCGGTCCAGAAGGCCAAGGACGCCGACGTCCCCAAGGACAACATCGAGCGGGCGTGCAAGCGTGGTGCGGGCGAGCTGGACGGGGTGGCCGCCTACGAGGCGGCACAGTACGAGGGCTACGCACCGGGCGGCGTGGCGGTGCTCGTCGACTGCCTCACCGACAACCGCAACCGGACGGCCTCCGACGTGCGGGGGGCGTTCACGAAGGCGGGTGGCAGCCTCGCCGAGCCCGGTGCCGTGTCGTTCCTGTTCAGCCGTCGGGGGCAGGTCGTCGTCGAGGCCGACGGCACCTCGGAGGACGAGGTGATGCTGGCCGGCCTCGACGCCGGGATGGAGGACCTCGAGGGGGACGGCGAACGTTTCACCGCCTGGTGCGACCCGTCGGACACCACCGACCTGCGCCGGGCGCTCGAGGACGCGGGCCTGCCGGTGGTCGAGTCCGGCACCACCATGATCCCGGCGTCCACGGTCCCCATCGCCGATGCGGGTGAGGCGCGCAAGGTGCTGCGCCTGATGGACCTGCTCGACGACAACGACGACGTCCAGGATGTCTACGCCAACTTCGACATCGACGACGAGGTGCTGGACGCGCTCGCGGAGGATGCCTGACGCCCCGCGCCCCGGGTCGTGGTCGTCTCGTGCAGCCTCCGCGGAGTCGTCGCCCGGGCTTGCTAGCCTCGGAGCGAACGCACGTTCGGTAGCGACCCGCGACGGCACGGCACAGGAGGCGCGGTGGCCGACCCCATGATCGTGCTCGGTGTCGATCCCGGCCTGACCCGGTGCGGCCTCGGCGTCGTGGCGGGGCCGGCCGCGAAACCGCAGTTGATGGCGGGTGATTGCGTGCGTACCGACGCGAGCCAGCCGCTCGAGCAACGGCTGTTGACCGTCCACGACGCCATCGTCGACGCCATCGAACGGCATCGCCCGGCGGTCGTGGCGGTGGAGCGGGTGCTGTTCTCCACCAACGTGCGGACCGCCATGGCGACCGGGCAGGCGGCGGGGGTCGCGCTGCTGGCCGCCGCCCGCGCCGGCGTGCCCGTCGAGGCCTACAGCCCCACGCAGGTCAAGCTCACCGTGGCCGGCGCGGGTGACGCCGACAAGGACGCGGTTGCGCGCCTGGTCGCGGCCCAGCTCGGCCTGGCGGACCCGCCACGCCCGGCGGACCTCGCCGACGCCCTCGCGGTCGCGCTCACCCACCTCGTGCGTGGGCGGCTCGACACGATGGTGGCCGGCACGCCCGCTGCCGCTGCGCTGGCCGAGGCCCGGGCCACGGCCGCACGCGGCGCCGGTGGGGGCTGGCAGGCGCACCTGGCGGAGCGGGGCCTGTTGCCCGATCGCTCGCCGACGCCGCGCCGTGGAGGGCCCCACCAGTGATCGCCCACCTACGCGGGCACGTCGCCCACCGCGACAGCGGCACCGTCGTCGTCGACGTGCAAGGCGTCGGCTACGTCGTGCACGTCACCCCGGGGGAGCGGATCCCGCCGCGCGGCGAGCCGGTGGAGCTGCACACCTCGCTCCAGGTCCGCGAGGACTCCATGACGCTGTTCGGGTTCACGGAGCGGTCCTCGTTGGCGCTGTTCGATCTGCTGCTCACGTCGTCGGGGGTGGGACCCAAGCTCGCCCTGGCGGCGCTCGGCACCCATCGCCCGGACATCCTGCGCACCGCCATCGCGGGCAGCGACCTGGGGACGCTGACCGCCGTCCCCGGCGTCGGCCGCAAGGTCGCCGAACGGCTGGTGCTCGAGCTCAAGGACAAGATCGGCGCGCCGGCCGGTGCCGCGATCGAGGCGGTCGCCGACGGGCAGGCCGGGGACGTGCTCGTCGAGGTCCGCGACGCGCTGTTCGGACTCGGCTACTCGGCCGGCGAGGTCCAGTCCGCCATCGCCGCGGTCGGTGCCACCGAGGGCAGCGATGCGGCCGAGCTGCTGCGCCGTGCGCTGCGCCACCTCGGCGCCGCGGCCTTCGAGGGGACGCGGGCATGACGCCGCCGACGGCCGACGACGCTGACGTGCTCGACGCGCAGGTCCTGCCGGGCGAGGACCGGGTCGAGGCGAGCCTGCGCCCGCAGCGGCTGGCGGACTTCGTCGGCCAGGAGCGGGTGCGTCGCCAGCTCGAGCTGGTCCTCACCGGGGCGCGGCAACGCGGCCAGGCCGCTGACCACGTGCTGCTGTCCGGCGGGCCCGGGCTCGGCAAGACCACGCTGGCGGCGATCGTTGCCACCGAGGTGGGGGCAGCGTTCCGGGCGACGTCCGGGCCGGCGGTGGAGCGACCGGGAGACCTGGCCGCGATCCTCACCGGGCTCGAACCCGGGGACGTGCTGTTCGTCGATGAGGTCCACCGGCTCCCACGCACCGTCGAGGAGGTCCTGTACCCGG
>CAZSQF010000297.1:0-3828 GCA_964608935.1 uncultured Actinomycetota bacterium
ACGGGGTCCGGGCCGGCCGGCGGCCGAGCCCGACCGGTGGCAGATCCGGCGCCGGGTCCGGCAGGTGGTGGGGCACCAGCTCGACCCAGGGGCGGCCGAGCAGCCCGGCGGCGAAGGCGCCGCCACGGGTGAGCGTGTCGGCCACGACGAGGTGGGGCCCCCACCCGCCGAGCCGCTCGGCGAGCGGGACGGCCATCTCGCCAGCGCGGTGCCAGAGGCGGTGACCGATGTCGGTGTCCTGCGCCGCCGGTGGAAGGAGCGGCAGCGCCTCGACGGTCAGCCCGTGCGCGGCCGCAGTGGCGCGGTGGTCGTCACCGGTCAGCATCCGGACCGTGTGCCCCCGGGCATGGAGCGCGGCGGCCACACCGATCGCCGGCAGCGCATGTCCGGCATCGGGACCGGCGACGACCGCGACCCGCATGCCCGTGCCCGTCAGAACGCGATGTCGGCGGGCCCGGTCCCGTCGGCGGGGGCGAGCAGGGCGTCCCGCCAGCCGGCCAGCGTCGCGGCCACGGTCGTGTCGGCGATGCGGACGATGGCCTCGGTCGCGTCCGGGGTGCCGACGGAGCGCGACCGCGTGTGGACGACTTGCTCGACCGGCAGGTCGAGGGCTCGCGCCCAGCGGTGGCGGGCGAGATCCCCCGACACGTCCGGGCCCAGCCGCAGCACGACACGGATCCGCCGCGGGTCGATATCGAGCTCGGAGCCCACCCAGTGCAGCAGGTGCGCCGCGAGATCGACGTCGGCGACCGTGACCGTGACGGCGTGGACGTCGGTCTCGACGATCGCCGCGGCCAGGCCGAGGCCGGCTGCGAACCGGGCGTCGGTCGCGAGCCGGTCGCCCACGGCGGCACGCGCGTCGGCGCGGGCCAGCTCGAAGGCGGTGCGGTGCTCGTCGACCTCCGCGGCCGGCTCCGGCGCCGGTCGGGCGGTCGGCTTGGCCACGACCTCGCCGACCCAGGCGCGGACCGACAGGTCGTCCGCGCCGAGCTGCGCCGCGATCGCGTCCACCGGCAGGCCGGCACGACGCAGGGCGCGCGCCCGGGCCGGGCGGGTGTCGCCCGGTTCGTCGAGGTCCCCCGTCGCCGTGTCGGGGGCCACCTCGGGCACGACGGTCAGCGGTGGCAGCCGGTCGGGCGCGACCTCGAGCCGGGCGCGGGCCGTGAGCACGAACGGGACCGGTTCGTCGGCCTCGTCGTCGAACGGCAGCGGCTGCTGGCCGACGTCGGGCGGGTCGTGGCGGTCGCGTGGGTGCGGGGTCTCGTTCATGGTGTAACGGTACGGGAGGGGTGTGACACGGCCGCGGTCGGGGGATGACAATGAGGAGCGCCGGCGCGCGCGTGGCGCGCGTATCGGCTGGTGGCTCACTCGCGCAGGTAGCCCTCGAGCGCGTCGGCGTAGGCGGGATGGCGCAGCTTGGCGAGCGCCTTGGCCTCGATCTGGCGGATCCGTTCGCGGGTCAGGCCGAGCTCGGCCCCGACCTGCTCGAGGGTGTGCGGCTGGGCGTCGCGCAGCCCGAAGCGCCGCTCGATCACGGTCCGTTCGCGGGTGCTGAGCTCGTCGAGCACCACCGCGAGGTGCTGGCGCAGCAGGAGGTAGGACGCCGCCTCGACCGGGACGGTGGCGTTGGCGTCCTCGATGAGCTCGCCCATCGACCCGTCGCCCTCCTCGCCGACGGGGGCGTCGAGCGAGGCGGGATCGACCGCGAGCCGGCGGAACTCCTCGAGCTTCTCGACGGGCAGCTCGACCGCGTCGGCGACCTCCTCGACGGTGGGGTCGCGGCCGAGGCGCTGCACCAGTGAGCGCTCGACGCGCTTGATCTTGTTCATCGTCTCGACGAGGTGGACCGGGATGCGGATCGTGCGCGACTGGTCGGCGATCGACCGGCTGATCATCTGGCGGATCCACCACGTGGCGTACGTGGAGAACTTGTAGCCACGCGTGTAGTCGAACTTGTCGACCGCCCGCATCAGGCCGAGGTTGCCCTCCTGGATGAGGTCGGGGAACAGCAGCCCCCGGCCGACGTATCGCTTCGCGATCGACACGACCAGCCGCAGGTTGGCCTCGATCAGCTGCTGCTTGGCGTTGCGGCCGAGCCGCTCGATCCGGCGCAGGCGTGCCCGTTGCTCGGGCGTGAGGGGTGCCATCGAGTCGAGCACCGCGCCGGCCGCGATCCCGGCGTCGACGCGCTTGGCAAGGTCCACCTCCTCCTCGGCGCTGAGCAGGTCGACCCGGCCGATCTCGTTGAGGTAGAGCCGGACGGCATCGGCGGTGGCGGTCTGCTCGGCGCCGGGACCGGAGCGGGCGGCGGCCTCGACGTCGCCGTCGTCGACGATCGCGACGCCCGCCCGACGCAGGTGGCGGGTGACGATCGGGATCACGCTGCGATCGAGCTCGGCGGTCAGGAGCACCCCGGAGACCTCGCTGGTGGTCACGAAGCCGCGCTCGAGGCCCTGTTCGACCAGCTCGGTGACCTCGGCGGCGCGGGTGACCGCGTCGCGCTCGACGAGGTCCACGACGTCGGCGCCCTCGCTCGCGCGCTCGATGGCGTCGTCGGGCGAGGCCAGGTGCACGTCGGCGCGCGCCACCTCGGACACCTCCGCTCCCAGACGATCGGACCGACCCGTCCGCGTGATGCTAACGGCCCCGCCCCGGCGCCGAGGGCTGCTCGACGGCTGTGCCACCGCCCGCGCACGGCCCGCACGGCACCGGTCGGGGGCCGCAAGTGCCGGTCGACGGGTTAGTCGCCCACAGCCGTGAGCTGCCGCCGGCGCCGTTCGAGCTCCGTGAGGCGCCGCTGCACCTCCAGCAGCTCGTCGAGGTCGTGCCGGTGGTGGAGCTGTGCCAGCCGTTCGCGCAGCTCGACCTCCTCGGCCTGGAGGCGGGCGGCCACGAGGCTGCGCACGCGGCCGGCGACGACGGCCGGCGCGACGTCGGTGTCGTCGAGCTCGGGATCCTCCTCGAGCGCCAGGGCGCGGATCACGCCGCGGGCGTCGTCGTCGGGCGCCGCGTCGAGCACTGCCGCGAGGTCGGTGCCCGGACCACCCGCCGCGAGCAGCGCCGTCAGCACCTGGCGGGCCTTGGGATGGGTGAGGTCTTCAGCCCGCAGCTCGTCCCACTCCTCGGGCAGCAGCTGCGGGGACTGGAGCGCGGCACGCAGGACGTCCCGCTCCCGCTGGACCCGGGCCCGGTCGAGACCCGCGGCCCGCGCACCGGCGCCGGTCTCGTCCCCGGACACGCGGATGGCGACCCCCTCGTGCCGGTCGAGCTCGATGCCGTGCCGGGCGGCGCTCCGGGCGACGAAGTCATAGGCGACGCCGATCGCGTCCGCGATCTCGGTCCGCGCCCATTCGCGGCGGAGGTCGAGGTCGGGCTCGCGTCCCAGCACCTCAAGCGCGTCGCGCAGGCCGGCGGCCCGGCCGGCCTCGGTGGTGAGGTCGGCGGTCGCCAGACGGTGCCGGATCACGAACGGGACCACCGGCGTCGCGTCGTCGACCGCCGCGCGCATCCCGTCGACGCCGGCGTCGCGGACCAGGTCGGCCGGGTCCTGGTCGGCGGGCAGGACCAGGACCCGGAGGTCGACGGTGGCGCCCTGACCCTCGGTGGCGACCGTGCGGGCCGCCTCCCAGGCCCGTTCGGCCGCCTTCACGCCGGCCTCGTCGCCGTCGAAGGCCAGCACCACCCGGTGGGCGTAGCGCGACACCATGCGCAGGTGCTCGACGCCGACGGCCGTGCCGCAGGTCGCCACCGCGTTGGCGAAGCCGGCCTGGTGGAGGGCCATCACGTCGGTGTAGCCCTCGCAGATCAGCACCTGTTCGGTCCGCACGA
>CAZSQF010000298.1:0-3817 GCA_964608935.1 uncultured Actinomycetota bacterium
CGCGGAGCTGGTCAAGCACCACCTGTCGGTGCTGTGGACCGACTACTTCAAGCCGAACCACCTCGAGGAGTACCCGGACCTGCACGAGAAGTTCTGGCTCGCGATCAAGGCGGCCGGGGACGCGAAGAAGACGATGGACCCCAAGGCCGGCGAGGACCTGCTCGCCCGGATCGACGAGATCGCGGACATCTTCTGGGCGACCAAGGGTGGCAAGCCCGACTGGATGACCAGCTGACCCGACCCCGTCCCGCGGGGCGCGAACGATGACCGACCGCGCTCCGCGCCACCACCACCCCTTCGGGCGCACCGCCAACGCGTTCGTGCACCTCGGGGCCACCCTGGGGCTGGTCCAGGCGCTCGTGTTCGTCCTCACGCGCGCCGCCGTGCTGGTGACCTCGCCCGCCGGCGGCGAGGGCATCGGCCCCCTGGTCCTGGTCGCCCTCCTCGGGGGTGTGCCCTGGTGGCTGTCCTGGCGGGCACTGTGGTGGTGGCGTGCGCGCCGGCCGAGCTCGCTCGGCTGGATCCTCGCCGCCGGTGTCCTGATGATGCCGCTCGGGCCGCTCGTCGCCCCGTTCGGCGGGGCCTTCTACACCGTGGCCGGGTTGCTGCTGTGCATCGGTGGCGTGCTCGCCCGACCCCGGATCGCCGAGGCCGAGCGAGCACGTCGGCCAGGTGGCTGACGCTCACCCCTCGTCGGCTCCGACCGCGCCCCACCCGGTGGTTTCGAGCCGGTCCCAGACGTCGCGGCTGTCGTCCTCGGTCGGCTGCTGGTAGGAGTACACGACCGCGCCGTCGCCGGCATCCATCGCCGCGTGGACCTGCTCGACGACGGCGTCGGGATGGTTGAGCCAGCCACCGATCCCCGGGACGACCGACCCGGCGGCGGTCGCCGCGAGCTGCGCGTGGAACGCCATCCAGCCCGCGAACTGGCGCGCCTGCTCGGGCTCGTGCGCGCGGAAATAGGTCATCGGCATGACGGCGTCGACGAGCCCGTCGCCGACCCAGCCCGGCCAGTCCTGGAGTGCCTCGGTCGCCGCCCGCGTCTGCGCGAATGCCGGCGTGCCGGGGGCGCCCGGCGCGTCGCCCCAGGTGATGACCGCGGCCGACAGCACGATGCCACCATCGGGCTCGGCCGCAGCCAGCGCCTCGCGCACGTGCTCGACGAGCCCGCGCGTCTGCGCACGTCGCCACGCCGACCAGTCCGCGTCGTCGGGAGCCGGGGTACCGGCAGCGCCGGTCTCGGCGCGGTAGCGCGCGAGCACGTCGGGGTGGTAGCCGTGCCGCTCGGACTCGTAGCGCACGTAGTCGAGGTGGATCCCGTCGATCGGATAGCGCTCGACGAGCTCGACGACCACCGCCGCGACGTGGTCGCGGACCGCCGGCAGGGCCGGATCGAGGTACTCCGACCACTCCCCGTCGACGCTTCGGGTCACCCAGCGCGCCTCCTCCGGCGCGTGCCGGCCGTGGCTCGTCGCGACCCAGCCGGCCGGGGCGTCGAGGTCGGCGTAGACGTGGTGCCAGGTCGGGGCGACCGACAGCCAGGCGTGCACCTCGAGCCCGGCGGCGTGGGCCTGGTCGGTCAGCTCCGCGAGGACGTCGAAGCCGGGCTCGAGGCCAGGATCCGCGGTCGCGGGCAGCACGGCCGAGTCGTAGTAGGCGTCGTGCCGTCGGGCTACCTGCGCGATCACCGCGTTCGCTCCGGCGTCGGCCAGCTCGTCGACCAGCGTCGTCACGCCCGCACGGTGCTTGAGAGTGTCGTCGAACAGGTGGACCCAGGCGCCCCGGAACGGCCCAGGTGGGTCGGTGGCCGCGTCCGGTGGCGGTGCGGTCGGCTCCTCGGGCTCGGTCGGGGGATCCGGGTCCTCGGGCTCCTCAGCCGTCTCGGCCCCGGTCGGTGGCGGCCCCGGTGCCGGATCCGGGTTGCCGTCGGTCGGCGCCGAGCACGCCACCAACGTGGTCATGACCAGCACCGCCGGCCACCATCGGACGCGGGGACGAGTCGCCCGGGTCACACTCGCCAACGGTTCTCGGGCGGGGGCACGCCCGGTCTGGCGATCGACAGTGGCGGCACGAACGAGCTCAGGCCGACGACCAGGCCCTTGACCAGGAAGGCCGTGCCGGAGCGCGACGACACGCCCAGGAACGGCTCGAAGGCGGCCGACTCGATCATCCAGACCACACCGATCACCGCGAGGACGATGCCGGTGATCCGCAGGCCCCGCTCGTCGACGTCGCCCGTGGACGCCACCAGCAGGAGCAGCCCGATCAGTATCCACACCAGGGCGAACAGCGGGTTGGCCGGCAGCCCCGCCACCACCACGACGGGGGCGAACAGGCCGAGCTCGTCGAAGCCGGCGCGCGCGATCGCGACCAGCCCGAGGACGATCAGGACCAGGCCCGTGCCCCACGCGGCGATCTGGAGCACGTCGAAGCGCATGCGCGGGGAGCTGCGGTGGTAGTCGGCCGCGTCCCGGGTCTCCACGCGCACGAGCGGCCGCCGGCTCGGCGTCCCCTCGGTCGGATCCGGGTCACGGCGTTGCGTTCCGTCCGGCATGTCCTGTCCCTGGCCGTGGCTGCGGCCATCGTGCCACGATCCGCGCACCGACGAGCATCATCCGTGGTCGGGGTCCCCGCCGGCGACGGCGCCGAGGCCGAGATGGTGGGCGTGGAACGCGAGCACGTCCGCGCGTTCCTCGACCAGCTTGGACACCGGCTTGCCGGCCCCGTGACCGGCGGACCGATCGATGCGCAGCAGCACCGGCGCGTCGCCCCGCTGGGCGTGCTGGAGAGCAGCCGCGAACTTGAACGAGTGGGCCGGCACCACCCGGTCGTCGGTGTCGCCGGTGGTGAGCAGCGTCGCGGGATACGCCGCCGGCCGCAGGTTGTGGTAGGGCGAGTACCCCAGCAGCACTGCGAGGTCGTCGGGATCGTCGGGGTCGCCGTAGTCGGAGGTCCACGCCCATCCGATCGTGAATCGGTGGAAGCGGACGAGGTCGAGCACGCCGACCTCGGGCACCGCCGATCCGAAGGCCTCGGGTGCCTGCGTCAGGCAGGCGCCGACCAGCAGTCCCCCGTTGGATCGCCCCTCGATCCCGAGTCGCGCGGCTGTCGTCCACACCGCCTCGGCGTCGCTGTCCGCGCTCACGGCCGTGGCGGTCACGCGATCCCGGTCGCGTCCGGCCAGCCACGCCGCGCAGGCGAGCGCGTCGTCGAACACGTGCTGCTTGTTCGCCAGGCGACCGTCGTCGTGCCACGACCGCCCGTACTCGCCACCCCCGCGCAGGCACGCGACCGCGAGCACCCCGCCGGCGTCGACCCAGGCGCGCCACGCCGGTCGGTACATCGGCGTCACCGCGATGTCGAACCCGCCGTAGCCCCACAGCACGGTGGGTGCCGCACCATCGGGTCGCCGGTCGCGCCGGTGGACGACGAACACGGGGACCGCGACGCCGCTGTGGTGGATCCGGACCTGCTCGGTGACAAGGTCGTCGGGATCGTCCGCGGGCGCCGTGACGGTCCGGGTCGTCGCGCTCGCGAGGTCGTGGTGCACGACCCGGGCCGGGGCGGTGAAGGACTCGTGGGTGAGGTGGATCGCCGCGTCGTGGCGGCCTCCGGTCAGCTCGGCCACGCTCCCCGGTCCTGGCAGCGCCGTTGAGTTCGCGAAACTTCTCTATAAAAGTGGTGTTATTGGCTTCGTCCTGGTCGTCCAGGTAATAGGTGAAGGCCGTGTTCCGGAAAAGATAATCTTTTAAGCCTTTTTCCTTTACCTTATCGTCGATAAGATCCAGTTTATGCAGGTAGTAGTGCACGGATTTTT
>CAZSQF010000299.1:0-3780 GCA_964608935.1 uncultured Actinomycetota bacterium
GATCAGCAGGTGGACCGGCCCGTCGGGCGTCGGCGTCGCGCGGCCGCGCCGGCGCCGTGTCGTGACCTCCAGGACCCGGAACACGACCTTCGCGAGCAGCGCCAGTCCGCGGTGGAACAGCGTCGGCGGGGCCGCATCCTTGTCGCCGCTGCGCACGATGCTCTGACGCTGCGGCGGCGCGTCCTCGATCCCGTACCGGCGCCGGGAACGGTCGCGGGGCTCGTGGGTCGGCGCCCGGTCGTGGTGGTGGACCGTGGCCACCAGCTGGTTCATCCGGGTGAAACGGGGCTCGATCGTGCGCCCCCCCTCCGCGAGCTCGACCATTGGCAGCACGAGCGCGTGCTCCTTGTCCCCGACGTCGTCGAGGTGCCACTCGACCGGGGCGAGGGTGTCGCCGCACCGGACCGACAGGCTCCACTCGTCGCCGTGGTCGGCGGCCCCGAGCGGCGTCAGGTCGGCGCGCAGCGAGACGACCCCGCCCGCCACCTCGACCGGCACCTCGACCGGGTCGGGATGCCCGTCGCGCCGCCACACCGCGGTGGTCGCAGCCTCGACGCTGGCGGGCAGCACCGCAGCGAGGACCAGCTCGCGGCCCTCCACCGCGATCCGCGTCGTCTCCGCCCACGGCACGCGGGGCTCGACCTCGACGCCCGCGTCCGCACCCTCCTTGGCGCTGAAGCGCACCTCGTAGGCGTCACCGCCGAGGACGAGGAAGTACCGGCGCAGCCCGAGCGCGGCGCGCCGGCGGCCCGCGACCGGCCGGCGCCGGCCGTCGGCGTCGACCACCTCGAGCCGCCACCGGCCGGTGACGTCGCCGGCCCGGTCGAGCGCTCCGGCCAGGTCGACGACCACGTCGGAGCGGCCCTCGGACACCGACTGGTCGAGCGCCAGCTCGGCCGTACCCTCCCCCTCGCGGCGGAGGACGAGCCGGCCGGCGCACGGCGAATCGAGGCGGAGCCACAGGTCGGTGCCGAGCCCGCGATGCGCCCACACCACGCCCGGCGCGGCCTCCGCCACGGTCAAGTCGGGCCCTCGCCGTCACCGGGCGTCGGCGCCGGCACGGGCGTCCTGGTGGCCAGTGGGATGTCCTCGGTCCGCTGGCCGGCGGATGGCCGCAGGTCGTCGCGGCGCTGGCCGCGGGCCACCAGATCGGCGAGCAGCCCGGTCGTCAGCACCTGGAACGCCACCAGGAACAGCAGCAGCGTGTTGGCCGCCAGCCGGAAGTCGCGCGTGGTCCAGTCGTAGGCGAGCTTGCCGATCGCGACGGCCAGCAACAGCAGGCCGATCGGCATGAACACCCGCAACGGGTTGTAGGACAGCGCCATCCGTACCACCTGGCGCAGGTAGCGCTTGGTGTCGGTCCACCAGTGGAACTTCGAGCGCCCGGCCCTCGCCTCGTACGGGATCTCGACGTAGCGCACCGAGTACCCGTTGGACAGGAACGACATCGTCAGGGTCGTGACGCACGAAAACCCGTCGGGCAGCTCGTGGATGAACTGCTGGCCGACGTCGCGACGGAAGGCCCGGAAGCCCGAGTTGAGGTCGGGGATGTCGGTCTCGGTGAGGTATTCGGCCAGCTTGCGGATCGCCAGCTTGGCCGGGACCCGGATCGCCTTGAGCCGGCCCTCCTCGGAGGTGCGCGCTCCGACGACCTGGTCGTGCCCGTCGAGGGCCGCGACGAGCTCGGGGATGCGGTCGTTTGGGTAGGTCATGTCGACGTCGGTCCACACCACGACCTCGCCGCGCGCCGCCGCGGCGCCGGCCCGGCGGGCGGCGCCCGACCCCCGGTTCGTCGCCAGGGTCACCAGCTGCACGCCGCCGACCTCGCGGGTCACCTCGGCCGAGTCGTCCGTGCTGCCGTCGTCGACGACGATCAGCTCGTAGGACAGCGGCGAGGCGTCCATCGTCGCGCGGATGCGGTCGACCTCCTGCGCGAGGTGGCCGCGCTCGTTGTGGACCGGCAGGACGATCGACACGTCGGGTACGTCGGTCACATCGGTGTCCAGCGGAGAGGTTCGAGCCCACGGCGGGTGCTGCGGGGGTCGAATCTACCGGCAGCCGTCCCGGCCGGCTGACTGGTCGGCCGGGCGGCGACCTCGGTGTAGGCTGCGCGTCTGTGGCTTCCCGCATGAGGTTCCCCCCTTCGTGACACCCCCCGATTCCTCTGGACCGGGGCCGGCTGCCGGTCTGCCGCCGGTCTCGCCACCCCACATCCCGTCCGACCCCACCGCGCAGTGGCCGGGGTTGCGAAGGGTCGGCACGCGCATGCCCCTGGGCGAGTACCTCGCCGAGGTGTGGCGCCGGCGCGAATTCGCCATCACCGTGCCGCTGGGCGAGCTGCGCGCGCAGAACCAGGACACCGCGCTCGGGCAGGTGTGGCACCTGCTCAACCCGCTCATGCTCATCGGGATCTACTTCTTCATCTTCGAGGTGATCCTCCAGATCGAGGAGCGCCGCGGCATCGACAACTACCTCGCGTTCCTGGCCGTGGGGGTCATCACCTACAACTACACCCGCCGAGCCGTGCAGAGCGGCGCGCGGATGATCGTCAAGAACCGCAAGCTGGTGCAGTCGATCAACTTCCCGCGGGCGATCCTGCCCGCCAGCGCCATGGTCGCCGAAACGATCGCGCACCTGTACGCGCTGCCGGTGATGTTCGCGATGGTGCTGCTCGCCCCCGGCGGGCTGTTCGAGGAGGACGGGCTGCGGCCGATGTGGCGGTGGGTGTTGATCGTGCCGGTCCTCGCAATCCACCTGCTGTTCAACCTCGGCGTCGCCATGATCACCGCGCGGGTCGCGTTCCACTTCCGCGACGTGCAGCAGTTCCTGCCCTACCTGCTACGCCTCGGCCTGTACGCGTCCGGTGTGATCATCCCTCTCAGCATCGTCCCGCAGCCGGCCGTGCGCCGCATCCTCGAGCTCAACCCGGTGTACAACATCATCGAGATGACGCGCGACGTCGTCCTCGGCACCCCCATGGATCCCCAGGTGTGGCTGCTCGGCACCGGGTGGACCGTGGCGGTGCTGCTGTTCGGGTTCTGGTACTTCCGCCACGCCGAACACGAGTACGGCGATGTCTGAGGCCGCCGTCCAGAAGCGCACCATGGTGGACGCCGCCCCGTCGGTGGTCGTCGACCACGTCGACGTGACCTATCGCATCTACGCCGACCGCCAGCCCAAGCTGCGCAAGCTGTTCGTCGGCGACCGCCGGCACCGGGAGTACCGCGCGGTCGAGGCGGTCAAGCAGGTCAGCTTCCTCGTCAAGCGCGGCGAGGCGGTCGGGATCGTCGGCCACAACGGGTCCGGCAAGTCGACCCTGCTGCGGGCCATCGCTGGCCTGCTGCCGGTGTCGGCCGGGCAGATCTACGCACAGTCGACCCCCGTCCTGCTCGGGGTCGCGGCCGCGCTCGAGCCCGACATCTCGGCCCGCCGCAACGTCTTCCTCGGCGGGACCGCGCTCGGAGTGGCCCGGGACGAGCTCGAGGAGCGCTTCGAGGAGATCGTCGAGTTCGCCGGCGTCGAGGAGTTCATCGACCTGCCGCTGCGGGCGTTCAGCTCCGGGATGCGGGCCCGCCTCCAGTTCGCGATCGCGACGGCGGCCACGCCCGAGATCCTGATGATCGACGAGGCCCTGTCGGTCGGCGACGCGGAGTTCAAGGAGCGCAGCGACGAGCGCATCCGGGACATGATCGGCGACGCCGGCACGGTGTTCCTGGTGAGCCACGCGATGAAGAGCATCCTCGACGTGTGCGATCGTGCGCTGTGGCTCGATCACGGCCA
>CAZSQF010000300.1:0-3766 GCA_964608935.1 uncultured Actinomycetota bacterium
CGTAGCGGTCGTGGTCGGCTGCGGCGACGTCCTCGTACCGGCGAGGGGGACGCTCCGCGAACACGATCCCGACCAGGGTGCCGTGGCGCACCACCTGGGCCGTGACCCCCGCGTCGGCGAAGGCCTGCTCGAAGGCGTCAGCGACCGCCCCGGTGAGATCGGTCAGCCGTGCGTACGCGGCGTCGGTCAACAGCTCGAGCTGCGCCAAGCCGGCCGCCACCGCGACCGGGTTCCCCGACAGGGTGCCCGCCTGGTAGACGGGCCCTTCGGGGGCGAGGTGGTCCATGAGCTCGGCGGAACCCCCGAACGCCGCGAGGGGGAATCCGCCGCCGACGACCTTGCCGAGCACCGTGAGGTCCGGCCGCACCCCGTGGAGCTCCTGGGCCCCACCGCGCCCGACCCGGAAGCCCGTGATGACCTCGTCGAACACCAGCAGCGCTCCGACACGCTCCGCTTGCGCCCGGAGGAAGGACAGGAACCCGCCGTCGTCGCCCGGGTCGGGAGGCACGAGGTTCATGTTCGCCGCGACCGGCTCGCACAGGATCGCGGCGAGGTCGCCGGCGTGCGCGTCGACGGCCGCGGCGACCGCGTCGCGGTCGTTCCACGGCACGACGACGGTGTCCGCGGCCGCACCCGGGGTCACGCCGGGGGAGCCCGGGATCCCGAGCGTGGCGACCCCCGAGCCGGCGGCGGCGAGCAGGGCGTCGGAGTGGCCGTGGTAGTGCCCGGCGAACTTGAGCAGCTTGGTGCGGCCGGTGGCGCCGCGCGCGAGTCGGACCGCGCTCATGGCGGCCTCGGTGCCGGAGTTGACGAGCCGCACCTTGCTGACCGACGGGATCGCGGCCGCGATCGCCTCCGCGAGCGCGACCTCGCCCTCGATCGGCGTCCCGAACGACGAGCCGCGCTCGAGCGCGGCGGACGCCGCCTCCACGACCTCGCGGCGGGCATGGCCGAGGATCAACGCTCCCCAGGAGCCGACCAGGTCGATGTAGCGGTTGCCGTCGACGTCGGTCATCTCGGCGCCGTCGCCGTGCGCCATGAACCTCGGCGTGCCGCCAACGCTCGCGAACGCCCGCGCCGGCGAGTTGACGCCGCCCGGGATCGTCGCGCGGGCGCGATCGAACCACCGCTGCGACAGATCGCTTCCCATGATCGGCGTCGGCTCCTGCTCGACGGCGGGTCGGGGCGGGAGGCTAGCGGCCGGCCGACGGACACTCCCCCGGGTCGGTGACCCCGTGCCAGGTAGGATCGTGTCGTGGACACGCGACGGACCCTGTCGGTGATGGGGTTGACCGGAACCGCGGCGGCGCTGGCCGCCGCGGGCGGCGTCACGTGGTACTACGCCAGCCGCGTCATCGAGCCTCCACACGCCCAACCGTTCCGGGCCGGCGAGCCCCGCAGCGACGCGGACGACGCCGTCACCGTGCTGGACGTCTCCGGCCCCGAGGCGCACCTCACCGGTCCGGCGGCGGCGCGGCCCGGGTGGTGGGGGGTCGCCTGGGACGGCGGCTACGCACGGGTCGGCCCGGTGCAGGGCGGCGGGCACGACGTGGTGTCGCGCCCGGTCGAGTTCCTGCACGGCGACCCGGTGTCGGACCAGCCGACACCCGCTCTCCTGGACAAGTGGGCCACCCCCGCCGATCCAGCCGCCCTCGGCCTGCCGGTCGACGACGTGGTGCTCGACGGCCCGGTGGGACCCCTGCCGTGCTGGTGGTTCCACACCCAGGGCGACGAGCGTGGCCGCACCTGGGCCGTGCTCGTCCACGGCCGCAGGGGGTCGCGGGTCGAGACCCTCCGCCACACCGGCTCGGTGCGCGCCGCCGGCCTGCCGGCGCTCGTGGTGTCGTACCGCAACGATCCGGACGCGCCCCCGAGCCCCGACGGGCGCTCACATCTCGGCGCCACGGAGTGGCAGGACATCGAGGCCGCGGTCCAGTGGGCCATCGATCACGGCGCGCGCGACGTCGTGCTCGTCGGCCAGTCGATGGGTGGGGCGTGCGCCGCGGAGCTGCTGCGGCATTCGCCCCTGCGGGAGCACGTCCGTGCGCTCGTCCTGGAGGCACCGGTCCTTCGCTGGGGCCCGGTGCTGCGCCGCGCCGCGGTGACCCGCGGACTGCCGCCGGCGGTGATACCGCTGCTGATGCCCCCGACCATGGCGCTCGCCGCCGCACGGGCACGCATCGACTGGGGCTCGCTCGGCTCGTTCGACGACCTGGGCGATCGCCCGTTGCTGCTGATCCACGGCGACGCCGACGCGACCGTCCCCGTCGAACTCGCCGACGCGCTGGCCGCGAGCGCCCCGGCGCAGGTGACCTACCTGCGGGTCGCCGGGGCCGGGCACCTGCTGGCCTGGAACGTGGCCCGCCGGCAGGTGGAGTCGGCGACGGCCTCCTTCCTGGCCCGCTGCGGCGCCGTCTGACGCCGGCGCTCAGGGACGGATCCCCTCGAAGATGACGTTGTCCGTGAGGCGGCGGGCCCGTTGCAGCTCGTCCTCGGTGGTCACCGTCCAGGCGAGCAGCGCACCGCCGGCCGCCCGCCACCGCTCTGTGGCGGGGTTGGGCAAGCCCCCGAGCTCGTAGCTGACGGCGGCCGGCTCGACCGAGGGCAGGTCGCGCAGCTCGGCGAGCCGGCGAAGGATCACCCGGGGCATGCGGACCTCGAGCCGGTGGCTCGCGGTCAGGACCCGGACAAGGTTCGGACGGTGGCGCCGGAACCAGCGCATCGACGCCGGGTTGAAGCTCGCGACGCAGCACGGCCCCGGATGTTCGCCCAGCATGGCGGCGATCGTGCGCTCGAGCCGGCCCCCCCGCGGTCGGATCTGCTTGACCTCGACCATGACGGGCACGTCGCTGAGCACGTCGAGCGCGGCGGTCAGCGTGGGGATGCCGATGTCCGTACCGTCCAGGCCGAGCGCGCCGAGCTCGGCCGCGGTGAGCTCGTTCACCCGACCGTTGCGCCCCGCCACCCGGGACAGGCGCGTGTCGTGGTGGACGACCGGGACGCCGTCACGGCTGAGCAGGACGTCGAGCTCGACCCCGTACCCCTCGCGTGCCGCCGCCTCGAACGCCGGCAGGGAGTTCTCCGGCGTGCCCTGCGCGTGCAGCCCCCGATGAGCGAACGGCACCTCGCGCAGCCAGCTCGGCGCGGTGTCGACCGCCTCGGAGGGCACACTCACCCCAGCTGCTCGGCCAGTTCGACGGCGGCGTAGGTCAGGATGATGTCCGCGCCGGCGCGGCGGATCGACAGCGCCGCCTCGTACATGGCCCGCTCCCCGTCGAGCCAGCCCCACTTGGCGGCCGCCTTCACCATCGCGTACTCGCCCGACACCTGATAGGCGGCCAGCGGCAGGTCGAAGGCGCGACGGGCATCGGCCAGGACGTCGAGGTAGGGCAGGGCGGGCTTGACCATGAGGACGTCCGCGCCCTCGACCTCGTCGAGCATGAGCTCGCGACGGGCCTCCCGGCGGTTGGCCGGGTCGAGCTGGTGCGACGCGCGGTCGCCGCTGGCCATCGTGGACTCGGCGGCGTCCCGGAACGGCCCGTAGAAGCTCGAGGCGTACTTGGCCGCGTACGCGACGATCGGCACGTGCCCATGGCCCGCGTCGTCGAGCCCCTCGCGGATCGCGGCCACCTGCCCGTCCATCATCCCCGACGGGGCCACGATGTCGACGCCGGCGTCGACGTAGGCCAGCGCGTCACGGACGTAGCCCTCGACCGCCGCGTCGTTGACGACCTCGCCGGATCGGCTCAGTGGGCCGCAGTGGCCG
>CAZSQF010000301.1:0-3758 GCA_964608935.1 uncultured Actinomycetota bacterium
GACCGTGGAGAGGTGATCCGGCTGGCGTGGTCGAGGGCGATGTCGAGCACGTCGGGGCCGACGTCCTCGACGTCGCACGCCCTGACGTGGGCCCAGATCCCGTGCGGGTAGCTCGGGTCGAGGATGGCCTGGTGGTCCACGAACGGTCGTGCCGCCGTCAGGTCCACGGTCGGCGTGCCGAGGCGGCGGAGCGGCGCCAGCACCTGCTCGCCCTCGGCGAGGTCACCCGACCAGCAGCAGACGACCCCGACGACGAGCCGACCGTGGAGGTGCTCCGGGATGCTGTCCAGCGCCGGGGCCGGGCGCAGGACCATGGCGCTGGTCAGCGCGCGAGGGGCCGCCGCGCACCAGTCGCGGTAGAAGGACCCGACGTCCGCGGCCTGCTCGAAGGGCCACAGCACCAGGCCGGACAGGACCGTCGGCCCCACCTCGTGCGCGTCGAACTCGAAGCCGGTCACGACGCCGAAGTTGCCGCCCCCGCCTCGCAGGCCCCAGAACAGGTCGGGGTTCTCCGCCTCGCTGGCGCGGACCTGCTGGCCGTCGGCGGTGACGACGTCGGCGGAGCGCAGCTGGTCGACCGCGAGGCCGTGTCGCCGCATCAGCCAGCCGATCCCGCCACCGAGCGTCAGGCCGGCGACGCCGGTGTGGCTGACGGCGCCCGTGGGAACCGCGAGCCCGTACGCCTGGGTGGCCCGATCCATCTCGCCGAGCAACGCGCCGGCTCCGACCCGCGCGGTGCGCGTGGTCGGGTCCACCGAGACGTCGGCCATCCGGCGCAGGTCGACCACCACCGCGTCGTCAGCCACCGAGAGGCCGGGGAAGCTGTGGCCACCACTGCGGACGGCGATCTCCAGGTCGGCCTCGCGTGCGACGCGGACGGCGGTCGCGACGTCCGCCGGATGGGCACAGTGGGCGATCGCGGCCGGGCGGCGGTCGATCGAGCCGTTCCAGACCCTGCGGTCCTGCTCGTAGCCGGACGATCCGGGGACCACCACGTCGCGGGCCAGGGCATGGGCGAGGTCCTGGACCCCGGCCGCGCGTGTCCGCGGCGTGGCACTCATCGTGCGCCCCTTCCCTGTCGTCCACCATCATGGAAGGGGGCCGAGGTCGCGTCAGGAACCTGTGTTCCTCCGCTCGTGCTGCCGGCCGGCCTCGGCGGCCATGGACTCGGCGTCGAGGATGGCGATGCCGTCTCGCCCGGTGCGGATCAGGCCGGCCTCGCGAAGCTCCCGCAGGCATCGGACCACGACCTCGCGCGACGTGCCCACGGCGTCGGCGAGGGCCTGCTGGGGCACCTGGACGACCAGGTCCCGGCCGACGGTGACGGCGAGGTCGAGCAGGTGCCGTGCCACCCGTTCGCGGATCGTCGCGAAGGCACTGCCCGGCAATTCGTCGACGAACTCGACGACACGATCACTGAGCTCGTCGATCAGCGCACGCGCCACCACCACGTCGGTGTCGGCGGCGTGGCGCACCGCCGCGGCGTCCAGTTGCAGCACCTCCGCGTCCGTCACGGCCTGGATGGTCCCCGGCAGCGTGAACCCCGGGGCGAACAGGGAGACCGCTCCGAGCAGGCCTCCCGACCGGACGTACCGCACCGTCATCGTGCGACCGTCGACGTCGGAGACGAACACGCGAAGCAGCCCGGACAGCACGATGACGAGGTGGGCCGTGTCGTCACCCTCGCGCCGGAGGGTCGCGCCGGCGTCGACCGTCCGTGCCACACCCGTCGTGAGCAGGCGGTCCTGGACCGGGGCCGGCAGCGAGCGCAGGTTCGAGGCCGCGATCGCCGCCCGCCGGAGATCGTCCACCGCTGCCCTCTGTGCTCGCACGTGCCGAGCGTAGACAGCCGCGCGGACACGCTTCGTGGCCGCGGCCGTCTGGGAACCCGCCTGCCGTCAGTCGGCGAGGTGGTCACGGAACCACCCCACGGCCTGTGCGGCGACCGCCTCGAGCTGCCCCGGCCCCTGGAAGAGGTGGCCGGCGCCCGGGATCACCTGGAGCCGGTGTGTGGTCGACAGCACCTTGGCGGTCTGCCGGTTGAGTTCGAGCACCTGGGTGTCGTCGCCACCGACGACCAGCAGCACGGGTGCCCGCACGCTCGCGGCCGATGGCGCCAGGTCGACCCGACCGCCCCGGGAGACCACGGCCTGGACCGCGTCCGGCCTCGCCGCTGCTGCCTCCAGCGCGGCCGCGGCGCCCGTGCTGGCGCCGAACAGCCCGAGGGGGACGTCGCCGACGTCGGCGCGGCCACGGCTCCAGTCGATCGCGCCCACGACGCGCTGGGCGAGCAGGTCGATGTCGAAGACGTTGTTGCGGTCGGCGTCCTCGGATTCCGTCAGCAGGTCGAGCAGGAGCGTGGCCATGCCTCCCGCGTGGAGGTGGGTCGCCACCTGCTGGTTGCGCGGGCTGTGACGGCTGCTCCCACTGCCGTGGGCGAAGATCACCAGTCCATCGGGCCGCTGCGGGACCGCGAGCTCCCCGGGCAGGGCCACCCCGTCGGTGCTGACCGTGACCTGGTGATGCGCCGGGGACTCCACCTGGTGGCCGGTGTCGACCGCCCCGCCACGCTGCCCGGCGAGGATCGCCACGACGTCCTCGTCGGTGGTCTCCCCGAAGTCGACGTACCAACTGCCCACGGCGGCGAAGTCCGGCGGCGCCTGGATCACGACCACGTCGTCGTAGACCGCGCGCAGCTCCTCGACCGCGCGGCGCGAGGCCACCGGGGCGGCGAGGACGATGCGGTGCGCGTCGCGGGCACGCAGCACCTGTGCCGCCGCCCGGGCGGTGCTCCCGGTCGCGACGCCGTCGTCGACGACCACGACGGTCCGGCCGGTCACGTCCACCGCGCCACGTCCGGTGCGGTAGCGACGCTGCCGCCGACCCAGCTCGGCCCACTCCCGGTCGATGATGGGCAGGAGTTGACCGCGGTCGATGCCGAGGCGCTCCATCGCCTGGTGGTCGAGCACCTCGACGTCGCCCTCGCCGATGGCCCCCAGCGCGAACTCCCGGTGTCCGGGCGCGCCGACCTTTCGGACCACCAGCACGTCGAGGGGCGCGTCCAGCGCGGACGCCACCTCATGGGCGACGGGAAGGCCCCCGCGTGGCAGCCCCATCACCACGGGCTGGTCGTCGGCGAGGTCGCGCAGTTTGTCGGCGAGCTGCTGGCCTGCCTCGGCGCGATCGGCGAATCGGATCGAGGTGTCCATGCCCACACGGTGCCGCATCACCCGAGGCAGGACCATGGTCGACCGGGCTGTGTACGGACGGGAAGCGGCGCTGGGGGCCGGTCGGCCCGGACGCGGCGGGACCAACGGGGATGGTCGCCCGGATCGTGGCCGGACACCATGGCCTCGCTCCCAGGAGGTCGCGAGCCCATGCCTGCACGCCCGTCCCCGTTCGACCCGGTGTTCCCGTCCATCGTCGCTGCCGGTGCGTCCGCTGCGGCGGCCGTGGCCGTGGGTGCGGGCCTCGTGCCGTCGGTGGGGCGGTGGCTGGTCGTGCACCTCGTGACGCTCGGCGTGCTGACCAACCTCGTACTGGCATTCAGCGGCCACTTCACGCGCACGCTGACGCGACGGCCGGGCGAGGCGGGCGTGCTGCAGCTCGTCCTCGCCAACGTCGGCGTCCTGGGCGTGCTGGCCGGGGTGACCCGAGGACCACGTCCGCTGCTGGTTGCTGGAGGCACGGCCGTGCTCGCGGCGGTGCGGTGGTCGTGGTGGCGGCTGCGGCGGGACCGCCGCCGCGCGCGCGGCGCC
>CAZSQF010000302.1:0-3745 GCA_964608935.1 uncultured Actinomycetota bacterium
CGACGAGCGGTGCGTCTGGGTCGAGACCGACGCGGGCGACCCGGTCGGCGTCGCGTGGCCGCGCGCCTGGTGGGTCGACGACCACGGCGTCGTTCACGACCACACGGGCGCACCACGCGCCGCGGTCGGCGACGCCGTCGAGCTCGCAGGTGGGCTGGTCCCGGACACCGACACGGGCTGCGGCCCCTCGGACGAGGGCCGGTGGCTCGTGTCGTCGCTGTCCGAAGCGGGCTGACTAGCCCGTGGCCCGGCCCGCCTTCCACGCCTCGACCTGGCTCACGACGTCGGCGGCGTTGAACCAGGCGTTCTCGTAGGCGATGAGCCCGTCCCGGATCTCGAAGACGTGCAGGATGCGGATGCTGACCGGGGCGCCACTCCCCTCGACGCCCGCCCAGGAGCCGTGGACGTGCCCGGTGAGGATGGATTCGTCCACCACGTAGCGGCCATCGTCCGCGGCGAACCGCTTGACCGATTCGAGGTGCACGTCGGGGATGGCATCGATGATGCCGGCGTAGACGCCACCCACCTTGTCCTTGCCCCGGAAGGGCGACTCGGGATGGGTGACGTCGTCCCAGACGATGTCGTCGGTGTAGGTGGCCAGCGTCGCATCGACGTCGTGGGCGTTCTCCGCCGCGAAGTGTCGCTCGATGATGTCCATCATGCGTCTCCTGCGCCCAAGCCCCGGTCCCGGCCGGCGGGAAGGCTAGCGGAGCGGACCCGCCTGATCAGGCCGCTGGACGCGCGTACGCCGGCCCGTCATGCTCACGGCACGACATCTCGAGGAGGCAGATGTGGCCACGGATCTCATGGTGATGATGGAGGACCGTCCCGGTGCGCTGGCCGAGCTCGGACAGGCGCTCGGTGGGGCGGGGGTCAACCTCGCCGGCGCCTGCGGCGTCACGGCCCGGGGGCAGGGCATGATCCACCTCCTGGTCGAGGGCGACCCGTCGGCTGCCCGGGCGGCCCTGTCCGACGCCGGCATGGACGTCGCCGAAGAGCGCGAGGTGCTGGTCGTCGACGTGGTCGACGAGCCCGGGACTCTCGGGTCCTACGCCGAGCGGATCGCGTCAGCGGGCGCCAACATCGAGCTGATGTACGTGGCGGCGGGCACGCGGCTCGTGTTCGGTGTCGACGACATCGACGCGGCACGCGCGGCGCTCGGCTGACCACCACCGAGTCACCGACCCACCGACGTCCCGACGGAGGGTGACGCACGCCCATGACCACATCCGACCCGGCCAAGAAACCGACCTTCTCGCGACAGCCGTCACGGTTCCCGCGTTTCATGGCGGTAGTGGGCGGTGTGTTCTTCCTCGCCTTCGGGGTGTGGGCGATGGTCTCGCCCGAGACCTTCTTCGACGCCGTCGCGACGTTCGAGCCGTACAACCAGCACCTCGTGCAGGATCTGGGGGCGTTCCAGATCGGCATCGGCACGGTGCTGGTGATCGCCGCGGTCCCGGCGCGGGCCGACGCCCTGGCCGTCGCGCTGTTCGGCGCGGGGATCGGCTCCGGGGCGCACACGGTGTCCCACCTCGTCGGGCGCGACCTCGGCGGCACGCCGGCGGTCGACATCCCGCTGTTCAGCGTCCTGACCGTCCTCCTGCTCGCGGCCGGCGTGGTGCGCTGGCGGCAGGAATGACCCGGTCGCGGCGCCCGCACACCGCCGGCGCGGGTGGGGTTATCCCGGCTCGTCCGCCAGCCACTCGACGCGGTCGCCCTCACGGATGGTGCCGCCCACGCGGATGCGTCCGCGCACCCCGCCACGGCTGACCAGGGGGCGAAGCAGCGGCTTGCCGGCGAGCTCCTGGAGATGGGAGCAAGGCGGATTCGCCTCGAGCGAGTCGACGACCACATCACCGATCCGCAACGCAGTGCCGTGGAGCTCGCGCAGGTCGATGCCGGCGGTCATGACGTTGCGACGCAGGTCGGTCGCATCGATGGCGACGTCGGCGTCGTCGTTGGCCTCGTCGACGTCCTCGCGGGCGAACACCGTGATCTCCTCGCTCGGATCGTGGCCACCGTTCCCGAAGTACCGATCGCCGACGATCCCGCTGCCCGCCTGCGCGTCGGCCGAGGCGACACGCCGCATCGGGCCGCCGGGTTCGGGGCCCAGGAACACCGCTGCGACCTGCCCGTCCGCCCCTGCTCCCATGCGTCGCCTCCTCGTCGTTGTAGCCGGCCGCATCGAGGGCGAAAAGGTAGTCCCCCAGTGGCACGGGACGGCCGTTCGCGCGCCGGCCGCAAGCGGCTACCGGCGGCGGGAGCGCCGCAGCGTGAGCGCGATGCTGGCCGCCAACCCGCCCCAGACGGCGAGCATGCCGATCAGCATCGTGACGATCGCATCGGGCGTCATGGCGCTTCCTCCGGTCCCCTCGCGTCGATCGACGGGGCCCAGTCCTCGTCGACGGTGGCAGGCCACGGCGTGCGCGCCAGCACGACCCCGATCACCAGGGCCAGTCCGGCCAGTCCCCACCCGAACACGGCCAGGAAGACGGTCGGATAGCCACCGTAGGGGGTGGCTGCCTCGCCTCGGAGGTTGTCCAGCGTCATCCACCCGAGCACCACCGGGGTGATCACGCCGAGCGTGGCCAACCACCACCAGCCGAGCCGCAGGTCGGACACCGCGTTGGCGTGGTGGCGTAGCTGCGGCAGTCCGCGGATCAGCCACGCGACGACCACCACCTCGGCCAGCCCGACCGCCGCGACGCCGAAGGCGTTGGCGAACCGATCGACCACGTCGAGCGTGTTGATCCCGCCACCGGTGGCATAGGCCAGCGACAGCGCGGCGGTGGCGCCGCCGGCCGTGACCACGGCCGTCCGTCGCGACAGCCCGAACTTCTCCTGGATGCCCGCGATGTAGGTCTGGGTCACCGAGATCAACGACGACACGCCGGCGAGCACGAGCGACCCGAAGAACAGCACGCCGTACAGGCCGGACGGGCCGGGCAGCTGCGAGATGATCTCGGGGAAGATCACGAACGCCAGCCCGATGCCGTCCCGGGCGACCTCGTCGACCCCCACCCCCGTGGAGACCACCAGGAACCCGATCGCCGCGAACACCCCGATGCCGGCCAGCAGCTCGAACGACGCGTTGGAGAACCCGGCGATGAAGGCGTTGCCGGTGAGGTCGCCGCGCCGAGGCAGGTAGCTCGCGTAGGTGATCATGATCGCGAACCCGATCGACAGCGAGAAGAAGATCTGGCCGTAGGCCGCGATCCAGACCGAGGCGTCGGTGATGCGCGACCAGTCGGGCTCGAACAACGCCTGGAGCCCAACGGCCGCCCCCTCGAGCGTGACGGCCCGTCCGACGATCACGAGGAACATCACCACGAGCAGGGGGATCATGACCCGGTTGGCACGCTCGATGCCGCGGCGCACACCGCCGGCGAGGACGGCCAGGGTCACGACCCAGATCAGCACCACGGGTACGAACACCCCGGGACGCACGCCCCCAACGGTGCCGGCGGGCGTGACGCCGAGATAGTCGTCGAAGAAGAACGCCTCCGGGTCGTCACCCCACTGCGTGCCGATCGAGAACCAGGCGTAGCCGGCGGCCCAGGCGATCACGACTGCGTAGTAGCTCGCGATGAGGAAGCAGATCGCGACCTGCCACCACCCGATCCATTCGGCTCGCGGGTGCAACCGGCGCAGCGACAGAGGCGCAGACCCGCGATAGCGGTGCCCGATCGAGTACTCGAGCACCAGCAGCGGGATGCCGGCGGTCAGCAGCGCGAACAGGTAGGGG
>CAZSQF010000303.1:0-3741 GCA_964608935.1 uncultured Actinomycetota bacterium
CAGGCAGCTGTACGGTTGGTACCGATCCAACGGCGAGGAACTGTTCCCCATCTACCGGGACCTGATCGCGATGGCGCCGGCGACACAGCGGGCGATGTACGACGAGGAAGACCAGCAACTCGCCGACGCGCTGGTCGTGGGCACCGGCGTGCGCGGGAATGCCCGACGCCGGCTGAAGGCGGCGGTTCACGCGGTCAACTTCTGGACCTGGCGCTCCCTCGCGGTCGAGCAGGGGCTTGCCGACGAGGAGGCAGCCGACCTCGCCGCGGCACTACTCGTCGGTGCTGCCAGTGCCGGCAGGTGACCGACGGTGGCGGATGATCGCGCGGAGGCCGGCCGGGCGGCGCTGTCGCGGGGAGCGTGGTCACAGGCGCGCTCGCTGCTCGAGGCCGCCGTCGAGGCGGGCGACGATCCCGAGGTGCTGGAGGACCTGAGCTGGGCAGCATGGTGGCTTGAGGACGTCCCGGGCTGCCTCGATGCCAGGGAGCGGGCCTACCACGGCTATCGCGAGGCCGGACACGTGCGCGCGGCAGCCAGGATGGCGCTGTGGCTGGGCGACGACCATGTCGAGTTCCGGGGGGCGCACGCGGTGGCGGGGGGCTGGTTCGCGCGTGCCGCCCGGCTGCTCGAGTCGCTCGAGCCGTGCGCCGAGCACGGCTGGCTGGCCGTGTTCGAGGCGCATGCGGCCCTCGATCGCCACGAGCACGTCGAGGCGAGGCGGCTGGCCGAGCAGGCGCGGGAGCTCGGGCGCCGTCAGGACGCGGTGGACCTGGAGATGTTCGCTGTCGCCACCGAGGGGGTGATCCGGGTCCGGCAGGGTGACATCGCCGAGGGTCTGCGGTGCCTGGACGAGGCGGCCGTGGCGGCGCTCAGCGGCGAGTACGAGAACCTCGCGCCGGCCGCGTGGGCGTGCTGCCTGGTGATGTCGAGCTGTGAGCTGGTCCGCGACTACGAGCGGGCGGCGCAGTGGTGCCGGCAGGTCGAGGCGTTCAGCGAGCGGATGGACGCCCGGTTCCTGCGCGGTGTGTGTCGCACCCATCACGGCGTGGTCCGCGCGTGGGAGGGTGACTGGGACACGGCGCAGCGCGAGATCGTCGGCGCGCTCGAAGCGCTGGGGGACGAGCGGCCCTCCTGGCGCGCGGACGCACTGGTGCGGCTGGGTGAGCTGCGACGCCGTCAGGGACGGCTGGACGAGGCGGTGTCGCTGTTCGAGCAGGCCGAGGGGCATCCGCTCGGCCTGCGGGGCATGGCCGCGGTGCACCTCGACCGGGGGGAGGCACCTGCCGCCCGAGACCTGCTCGAGCGTGCGCTGCGCCGGCTGCCGGTGACCGGCGGCATCGAGCGGGCCGACGTCATCGAGCTGCTGGTGCGGGTGCTGGCGGACCTGGACGAGTTCGACGCGGCTGCGGTGCGCCTCGAGGAGCTGCGGACGATCGCCGCGTCGGTGGCCACGACGCCGCTGCGAGCCGCGGTCGACACCTGTGAGGGGCTGCTCGCGGCGGCGGCGGGTGACCACGAGCGCGCCCGCGACCGCTTCGAGGACGCGGTGGACCGGTTGACGCGCGGTGGCGCGCCGGTCGAGGCGGCCGGGGCCCGGGTCGGGCTGGCCGAGGCGCTCCTGGCGCTCGGACGCGAGCAGACGGCCCGGCGAGAGGCCGGCGTCGCGCTGCAGGTACTGGGTGACCTCGACGTGCGGGAGCGGGAACGGGCACGGGCGGTGCTGGCCGCTCTCGACGAGCCGGCCGGCCACGGGCCGAGCACGGACCACGTGCTCACGCCGCGCCAGGTGGAGGTCCTGCGGCTGGTCGCTCGGGGGCTGTCGGACCAGCAGATCGCCGACGAGCTCGTGCTCAGCCCGCACACCGTGCATCGGCACATCGCCAACATCTACACGCGCCTGGGCTCCTCCTCGAGGCCCGAGGCCGTGGCCAGCGGCGCCCGACTGGGGCTGCTGTAACGCGGGATGGCCTGTGCAGGCCATGGCCGTCACGGGCGGAGGTTGGCCTGGGTGGGCGAAGCCGGCGGGCCCGCGCTGCTCCATGCTCCGAGGGTGCTGTGGCACCTGCCCGAGGAGAAGGACACGGATCATGCAGCAGCTGGCCGAGATCAAGGACGAGACACGTACGGCGTGGGGGTTGGGCGACTACGACGCCATGATGCGCCAGGAGCGGCTCCACGGAGTCGGGGAGCGCCTGGTCCGCCGGCTCGGGATCGGCGCGGCCGATGCGGTCCTGGACGTCGCCTGCGGCACCGGGAACGCGGCGCTGCCGGCGGCCCGCGCCGGCGCGCAGGTCACCGGGCTCGACCTCAGCCCGGCGATGCTCGACGCCGCCCGGAGGCATGCCGAGGAGGCGGGCCTCGAGATGAGCTGGCAGGAGGGCGACGTGGAGCAGCTGCCCTTCGACAACGACCGCTTCGACGTGGTCGTGTCGACCTTCGGCTGCATGTTCGCTGCCCGGCACGAGGTGGCCGCCGACGAGATGGCACGGGTGCTGCGGCCCGGTGGGCGCCTGGGCGTGTGCAGCTGGACCCCGGAGGGGACCTTCGGCGAGTTCTTCCGCATCGTCGCCGCCCACCTGCCCCCCGACCCGACGTTCGTCGACCCGCCGCTGCTCTGGGGTGACGAGGGGCACGTGGCCGCGCTGTTCGAGGGCACCGGGACCACGCTCGCGTTCGAACGTGAGCACTGGGAGATCACCCACGACAGCCCCGAGGCCGCCGTCGAGTGCTACACGACCACGCTCGGGCCGCTCGTCGCCGCACGAGGACTCGCCGAGTCCGAGGGACGGTGGCCGCGGCTGCGGGAGGACCTGCTCGGCCTGTTCGAGCGACACGACACCAGCAGCCGCCCCCAGCTCGACCTCTCCGCCGAGTACCTGGTCGTGACCGGCAACACGGACGCCCACGGCGCCGCGTGGCATGCTTCGGAGTAATGCCAGCTGCCGACGATCGTGCCGCGAGCCGCGCTGACGAGCCGAACAGCGCCGAGTCGATCCGGTCGTGGATCGACGCCAGCGCTGCGGATCGGGATCGGTTCGCGCAGGTCAAGGACGCGACCCTCGAGCATCGTCTCGACCACGGCTGCGACGCCTACCCGACCGGGAACGGGCCACTGCTCGCGGTGCTGGCCGGAGCCGTGCACGCGCGGCGCGTCCTCGATCTCGGCTGCGGCCTGGGGTACAGCGCGCTGTGGCTGGCGTACGGTGTCGGACCCGACGGTGTGGTCGAATCGGTCGACCACGATGCCGTCCACGTCGAGCTCGCACGGGCGCGCATCGCCGAGCAGGGCTACCAGGCTCGGGTCCGTGTGGTGCTCGGCGAGGTCGTCGGCGTGCTCGAGGGCCGGCCGGAGCCGTGTGACCTCGTCTTCTTGGACGCGTCGGTCCCGACGCCCTCGCTGCTGGACCCGCTGGCCGCGCGCGTACGGGTCGGCGGGCTGCTCGTCACCGCGAACCTGTTCCTGGCCCGGCACGACCCGAACCATCCTGGGCTGGAGGAGGGCGCCGCCTACCGCAGCGCGCTCCTCGACGACGACCGGTGGCTGACCTCCTTCGCCGGCGAGAAGGCGATCAGCCTCCGAAGGTGAGCAGGGGAGAGTGGGTGACGAGCGGTGGTTTGCGCCACCTGTTGTCTCCCGCTCCCACGGCCGTCACCCGCCGGAGGTGCCTGCGATGGCCTGCTACCTGAGCACGACGTCCTGCCGAAGGGAATCGGCGGCCTACACGCCCACGTCGAGTGATC